>JAYVPE010000511.1:0-3994 GCA_043757575.1 Pirellula sp. | reverse complement strand
GATACGACCGCCTGATTGTGAAATGGTGGTGGGGCGTCCTAGCTATCATCGCGTTAATGATCCTGCTTGCCAGTTGGCGATTGACGGTTCATTTTATCCTTTGGTGGCAAAAACCGATCAGGAGTCCCAAGAGCCTTTTCAAACAGCTTGTCCGTCTCCATCAACTCAGCGCCGAGGAAAAATCGCTCATTTCTGGGCTGGCCCCAAAACTGCCGACTGGTGTTCCAGTAGCAATTCTTTTTGTTGACCCCTCCAGTTGGGCATGGAAAAAAGTGCAAGACCCAATTGCCCTCGAGTTGCTGGAAAAATTGTATGCCAAGATCTTCGGGTTTCCTCGTGATCGCTCCGGGACTTGATGTTATAACCTCGGGAAATTGCCTCGCTTGAAATTGAAACGTCTGGAGAATTTCCCGTGTCCGAAATTGATAAAAAGCTCGCTCAACTCAGCCTGTCCTTGCCGCCTGCTCCCAAACCCGCTGGATTATACAAGCCGATGCTCATCGTTGGCAACCTGGCCTATGTTTCAGGGCACGGGCCGCTCCAAACGGACGGTAAACTCATACTGGGGCGTGTCGGCGCGGACTTGACTCTAGAACAAGGTCAAGCGGCAGCCCGGCAGACAGGTCTGGCGATGCTGGCAACACTGCGAGCTGGCTTGGGCTCGCTCGATAGAATTGTCCGCGTCGTAAAAATTCTTGGGTTGGTCCGTTGCACGGACGACTTTGGACAGAGCCCAGCGGTGATCAACGGTTGTAGCCAACTTTTTGTCGAACTTTGGGGTGACGATTTGGGGATCGGTGTTCGAAGCGCTCTGGGAACAAACGCACTGCCAGGTGGTATGGCAGTCGAAGTAGAAGCTATCTTCGAAATTAAGCCATAGTCATGACCGAACGCCAAACCCTTTCCTTTATTTCGAAATCGCTTGAGCGAGCAGGACTGCATCCTAAAACCAAATACGGCCAAAATTTTCTCATCGACCTCAATTTGCTCGATATCCTTGTCCAGGGATCGGACATTCAGAAGACGGACGTGATCCTCGAGGTGGGTACTGGAATGGGGTCTTTGAGCAAACTCATGGCACCCCTGGCCGGAGCGATCGTCACCGTCGAAATCGATCGTGATCTCCAAGCCCTGGCTGCGAAAGAACTTCGAGGCGCAAATAATATTACGATGCTTTCGTGTGATGCACTTCGCAATAAAAACAACATGCGGGATGAAGTCCTCACGGCGGTGCGCGAACGTCTAGCAAGCATCCCTGGCTCTCGCTTTAAACTGGTAGCAAATCTGCCCTACAACGTCGCAACGCCCATCATCAGCAACATGCTCTCTGTGGATCCGTTTCCCGACCGGATGGTAGTCACGATTCAAAAAGAATTAGCTCAGCGGATTGTCGCTGAGCCGGGCTGCAAAGACTACAGCTCACTTACGATCTGGATGCAAAGTCTATGCGATTGCGAAATCCTTCGAATCTTGCCGCCGAGCGTCTTCTGGCCTAGCCCGAAAGTGGATTCTGCCATCATTCGCGTTACGCCCAATCCTGCCAAGCGAAGTCGCATCGTCGACCTCGAGTATTACCACTCTCGACTACGCGCTCTCTTCTTTCATCGTCGAAAATTCTTGCGGAGCCAACTGTTCACGGCAACGCAGGACGACCTCTCCAAGCCACAAATTGATGAAATACTCGAGAAACTTGGACTCGCTCCGAATCTTCGAGCAGAGCAACTCACCGTGGAACAGATTATTGAGCTGCTGGAGGCAACACGCTTGATGACTGCGTCAAATCCTGTCGTCAGACAATAATAAGAACGAGAGAGGCTCATGTTTACGGGGTTGGTTGAAGCGAAAGTTCCTTTGATGGAGTCGCACTTTGAAGGGGCAGGCAAACGCATGGGCTTTGACCTGGGTCCGATCTGTGATGGAGTCCGTATCGGCGACAGCATATCACTCAATGGCTGCTGCCTAACCGTTGTCGCTATTGACGGCACAAAATGTTGGTTTGAATTGGGTGCGGAGACGCTCTCTCGTACCAGCCTCGGCAAGCTTAAGACGTCCCAATCCGCCAACTGTGAGCGGTCGTTGAAAGTAGGCGATCGAATGGGTGGTCATTTCGTGACCGGGCATGTCGATGGCCTAGGCATCCTCGAGCGTCGTCGAGACGAAGGGGAATGGTCTTCCTTTTTTTTTCAGGCACCGTTAAATCTGCTTCGCCAAATGGCATCAAAAGGGTCGATCACAGTCGATGGTGTTAGCCTGACCCTCGTTGACGCAAACGACCAGTTTTTTAGCGTCGCGCTCATCCCGCATTCGCTCAGCAACACAACTCTGGGCAACCTGAAAGTCGGTGATGAAGTGAACTTAGAAACAGATATCTTGGCCAAGTACGTTCAACGAGCCATTGTTGCGAAATCGTAAATAGAGCCTAGTAGACGTCTCTAACGTATCGTTTCGAATTGGCCAGCCTGACTAAGTAATTTTTTGCTTCAGCCTTTGTTGTTTTGCCGTGGACGCTAATCACTTCTTGCAAGGCACTGTCTACGTCGACTGCCATCTTCGATGCGTCGCCGCAGACATAGAAATAGCCACCAGACTCTAACCATGCGAACAACTCTGCACCATTCTCGAGCATTCGATGTTGAACATAAACTTTGCTGGCATCGTCTCGACTGAAGGCCAAATCCAATTTTGCGAGTAGACCACTCGATTGCCACGACTCCAATTGCTCACGATATAGAAAGTCGCTAGCTTTCTTTTGGTCACCATAGAAAAGCCAATTGCGGCCTGTAGCCTTATCCACTTGCCGTTGTTGCAAGAACGCGATGAAAGGGGCGATGCCCGTTCCTGGACCTACCATGATCATCGGAGCCATTGGATCCGTCGGAATAGTAAAGCCGTGCGAAGGTTGTATGAAAACGCGTAATGTCGAGTTCGGTTGCAATCGATCGGCTAACATCGTTGACGCGACCCCTTTGCGATCGCGATTGCGAACCGTTTTCTCTACTCGCCCAACCGTCAAATGCACTTGAGTTGGAAACAGCGATTGGCTACTAGCGATGGAATACAGTCGAGGCCTTTGAGCGTCTAGTGCGTCGACAAACTGTTGGGCTGTAAATCGTAGCGAAGTAAACGATTCCAAAAACTCGAGCACATCCCAATCATAAAATTCGTCTGAGTCTCCGAACGCTTCAAGTCTCGCAATCAATTCTGCATCGTGAGCAACGGCCCCGTTTTTTTTGGGTCGATTGCGCACACACTCGATCGCTATTTTCAATAATTCTGGCGTAATCGTGCGAAGGCATTTTCCGGCCAGTGATTCCAAGATGGGATCGGATAGCATTATGCTTTCAGGACCATTCGTTGAAACCCTCGCAGACGTTTCTAGCTTTGCGGTCTCTAGGACGCTGGTTACCAACTCTTGGCAGTTGGTTGGCCAAAGGCCCAATGCATCACCCACCCTATAGCTTAAGCCTGAACCGTCAAGATCGATGGCGACGTGTCGCGTGTCTTTGGCGGAACCAGGTCCATTGAGCTTATCGCTTGCGATGAGCTTGGCTTGCACGGGATTGTCCCGTGTACCTGGAGCGGCCTGAATAGACTCGATTCGTTTGGTATTCTCGTTTGCACTCGCAGCGATTTGCGCTGGCGATTCCTTCATGAGGTTTCTCAATTCCTTGGCTGTTTCATTGCCGCCCGGTGAGCAAAGCTTTAGGTTCTTTTCGTTGCCGCTGGCAATCGCTTCAGAATACGTCTTGCACAAATAACCGCATGAGCCGCAATTCAACTGCGCCATGGCTGCCATGAGTCGCCGCTCCTTTGGCATCCCTTCCGCTAACTTCATTCGGTCCGCAATGGATAAAGTTGGATCATGCCAAGGAAAGGACTCGACGGACTCTTGACCGGATTGCGATGCAGCGCCCGAGGGCGGAGACAACTGCGAAGCGGCGGCTGCCAACGCTGCTGCACTCGCGCCCTGGGCTGACTGCTGGTCAAGAACCCC
>JAYVPE010000510.1:0-4002 GCA_043757575.1 Pirellula sp. | reverse complement strand
TTTTCAGACGGAGGTTTAATTTTCTATGGCAACGATTCCGATGTGCACTCAATCTTCGATGGATTGCGTGCCAACGGTGCGTAAGGCCAGCAAATTGTGCGATGCTCCACCTTTGCACCGCATTGCCGAAGTTAGAGTCCAGCAAGGCTTGACCTTGCGGGCAATTTCTCGCCGGAGTGGAGTCGACGTTCTGGATCTGAAGCAGCAAGAGTTGCCGGATTCGAATTTGACTCTGATCGACTTGAGTCGTTGGGCAAAGGCCCTGGAGGTTCCAATCGAAAATCTCATCGTAGATAACGACTTTGAACTTTCAGATCCCGTTCAATCGAGAGCGGCAATGGTGAAAGTGATGAAGACGGTCGTCGTATTAACGGAGGTTGCGGCCTCACCGAGAGTAGCACGTTTGACAACGATGCTGCGTGAGCAATTGATCGAGCTGATGCCCGAGCTAGCCGAAATTGGCGGTTGGCCCAACTATGGCAGTCGTCGCCCATCTGACCAACTAGGTCGAATTGGCGAAAACCCGATTGACGTTCAACATCTTCAAATTGATTGAAGAGGTTGGTCTGAAAAGCAATTCTAATTTTTTTTATTAGACAGTTGAGATCGAAACCGTCAGGTAAGTGGCCAGCCAAAAGCTGGCCGCTTTTTTTATTAATCGATCCATCGTTTCGTCAAATCTCCATAGGCATCAATTCGCCTATCACGCAAGAATGGCCAATGCGTCCGCTGCACGTCGATTTTATTTAAGTTGCATTCGACCAGTACGATTTCTTCCTCCGAATGGCTAGCTCGGTGCAACAGATTGCCAGCGGGATCAAATACGAAGGAAGCTCCCCAAAACTCGATGGAACTCTCGACCCCGACTCGGTTGGCCGCACCGACGAATACTCCGTTGGCAATGGCATGAGATCGCATTATGGTCTCCCATGCTTCGTGTTGGCTTCGCCCATAAAGCGGTTTGTCTGCGACACTCCACCCGATAGCCGTGGGATAAAGAAGTATCTCGGCACCGCGCAATGCAAAAAGGCGAGCCGCCTCGGGGTACCATTGATCCCAACAGACTCCAACCCCTAGGACGCCGAAGCTCGTTTTGGCCACAGTGAAGCCGGTATCACCGGGCGTGAAGTAAAATTTTTCGTAGTAAAGCGGATCGTCAGGAATGTGCATCTTTCGATAGAAGCCGACTTGAGTTCCATCACTGTCGAAAACGAGTGCAGTATTGTGGTAGAGTCCATGGGCACGGCGTTCGAAAAGGGAACCGGTCACTACAACGGAACATTCCTTTGCAATTTCGCTTAGCGTATCGCTTGTCGGACCAGGAATTGTTTCCGCCCACTGAAATCGGTCGTGGTCCTCGCTCTGGCATGGATAAGGTGCATTGAACAGCTCCTGAAGACAGACGATGTTTGCACCCAACGCGGCTGCTTGCCGAACTCTTGCAACGGCCTTTGCCAAGTTTTGTTCTTGGCTCTCGCTGCATGTCATTTGCACGGTTGCTAGCTGAACAATGCGATTTTTGGGAGTAGCCATCCTCGTTTGCCTCAGTAAACAATGGACTAAAACAGGCAGTTTAGCTTAGTCGCATTTAAACACTATCCGTGTTGGATACACGCTCGGCTTTGTCTCAAAACGGTAAAATAGTCGCCTTTCGCTCCGCGAAAGTGTTGCGGAATGGCCTCTTTCGCGGATAGGCTGTGAATTTATGGATTAGGAAGCAAAGAATGTCGCCTTTTGCTCCGCAAAAGTGGCGTTTTAGTTCGCTACTTTCGCGGAGCGAAAGGCCACTATGACAATTACTGCGATAGTTATTTTGCCTTCGCCGTCGTCAGGGCGAAATCGCGCACGTTGCTTCCCGCTTTCACTTCCGCCGTCAACGCTCCACGAGCGTAGTGCTTTGGAATCGGAACAAATTCTATCTTCGCGACTGTTCCAGTGTCTGGTTCATCCGATTGAGATGCTCGATTTGTAACAATTGTGACATCATGGGAGCCTAACATCGCGCCCAATCTTTCGGTCGTGAACTCCAGTTGATACTTGCCAGTGTCATCGGTCTTTCCATAAGAGCTTGTACCATTTGGCTCTTTAGAAACGAATGTCACAAGGGCTCCAGGGACCGGTTTCCCGTCTAGCGTCACAGTCCCGGTGACAACCCCTAGTTGGGGTCCGCTGGAGCCGCAGCCTGTAACAAAGAGAATGGTTGCGATCGACAAAAACACTCGACAGAAGATCGGCTTCATACAATTCCCTTTTTTGTAAAGCGAAAGACAGGTAGATCAGGCTGGCTAGCACCGTGTGCTACGACTACAGATCTAGCGAAACAACATTGCCATCGTCGATCGAAGCCATTCGTTGGTATGTGCCAAATGGACCATTCACAGTTACTCCTGGACTCGTAAAGTCAGTATCCGTATGTTGAATCGAGTCGGAAATGAAGTGGATCGATCCATCGACGAACGCAAACTGGCCGCCGCCTGTGTGATAACTATGAAACGCCAGGTGTTTCGTTCCAGTCGCCAATGGACCGTTGAGCTTGTGGCGTGTTGCTCGTAAATGCAAATGTGGACCATTACTGGTTGATCCAGTGCTCGTACAAAGAGGGCCGCCACCAGTGGTGATATTTCCCAAAATATATTGACGATCCGAACCATTTCCGGCAGCGTTTAGTGGACGCCACGAGACTTCCCCGACTGCGAAGGCATTCGACGTTCCGTCTGTCACTTCGCTGATTCTTCTGGATGAATTTACCACCAACAAACCGTGGTTTCTTACTCCAACAACATTAGTCGTGCCTGATACTTGGCACCACTGTCCGTCGAAAGATCCTAAGACGCCACAATAGCTAGTGACCGCCAAGGCGGCTGTGCCATTCGCATTACCTAAATTGCTGGCCTTGGTTAAAGGCGCAATGTCGGACGGGCAGCGAAATGCTGTCAACGGAACTGCACAGGCTGCTATGTTCGCCGGATTGGAGCCGGTTCCGAATGGATGAAGCTTGAGATCCAACGTGTTGTAAAGGCTATTCTGCTCGATGTACGGTAGGATCGCACACATCCAAGACCAGCCTCCGTCTTTTAGCATTGCATTGGTGCGTGCCGTATCGGTGAATCCAATCGGAAACCTCTTGTAAGTCGACTCGTAATTGAGCAACGCCAGTCCATGCTGCTTCAGATTGTTACTACACTGCATTCGACGAGCCGCTTCGCGAGCCGCCTGTACCGCCGGAAGTAGCAAACCGACCAAAATTCCGATAATGGCGATCACAACCAACAATTCGACAAGAGTGAAACCACGTCTAGATTTCAAAAAACCGTTCCTGCATTTCATGATAACTCCTGAAAAGTAAAACTGAATTCCTAGAGTAATAAGGCAAGATTAAGCCTCATTATGGTTATGTTAACAGTTGTTAAGGCTTCATCCATAAAGTTTCGCGGAATTCCAGAAAAATTAAACAATTCTTGGCGAACACCAAAAGCGTGCTCGGCAGACTGAAAAGTTCTAGTCCCGATCGCGTATGTTAGTGTTCGATTTGCCGTCAGCCTAATAACGCGGCCCAACCTCAAAATCTAGACAAGACAAAGCACAGTTCATTTTCGATGAATAGAAATCAATATTATTGTCGGTTCGAAATTGACAGGCTGGAAGTCTATCTTGCTTGGAAGAACCCGTGACTCGCCCGTTTATAGGCTGCATAGCCGACGACTATACTGGCGCATCCGACTTGGCAAGCAATCTTGTGGAATCTGGCTTGGAAGTCGTTCAGTGTTTGGGGGTGCCCCGTGAGTTGGAAGTGATTGCGGGGGCTGACGCGGTCGTAATTGCTTTGAAAACTCGCTCCTGTCATCGCGACGAAGCGGTTCGACAATCGCTGGCCGCACTCGAATCGCTGCAAGCCATGGGAGTTCAACGTTTCTATTTCAAATATAGCTCGACCTTTGATTCGACAGACGACGGGAACATTGGGCCGGTCGCCGAAGCATTGCTCAAAGCTTTGCAAGCACC
>JAYVPE010000509.1:0-4008 GCA_043757575.1 Pirellula sp. | reverse complement strand
GCTGCTTTACAACATCAATGGTTGCTGCGATTTGTGGGGTACGGTAGGTGCCACCCTGTACCGATTCAAAAATTTGGCCAGCCCATCTGCCGTACTGTCCCAACGCGACGTCAAACTGCATCCAATCCTTAGCAGCGATCGCAGGAAGTATTTTTTGCTGAACCAATTCGACCATTGCTTCTCGGTTTGGATTGGGACAAACTGAACAGCGCTGGAACATTGCCGCTTCGTCGTTTCCTGAATCGCCCAGCGACGCTGTATCTTGAATAATCAGGACGGGCCAATCCGGAAAAGCAACTCGTTGAGTCCTCGTTCCGGAAGGTTCGCCACTGCCTGGGGAAATCGATTTTCCATGATCGAGGACAAAGCCTCCATCAATAAAGCCGCATAAACCAATATGGGAGCGTTTTCCTCGTTGACTGAGTCTCGCAAGTGTCTCCATGGGATAGGGTTGGCGCGCTCCTGGAAATATTCGATTCTCATGGGTGAACAACGTAGACATGGATACATCAGAAACGTCAATGCCGCTCAAGGGAAACCGTTCAGCGGCAGTTAGCAAAGCGGCAACTGTGCATGCCATTTGAGTACCTGACCCTAAACCTTGATGCGGAAGCGGCGACTCGGTCACCTTAATTGACTGAACGGGGAGATGCGAGTTAGTTTTCGACCATTGATTGGCGACTGCTTCGATGCGAGGTCGCCAATGATCGTCAGCTTGAATACAGCATTGATGGAGGGAGGACGGACCCAGGGTTGCTTGAATTGTTGCGAAGGAATGTTCGATCATTAACCCTATGCCTCCGTAGCAGTTCATCTGATGCTCGGATATTTCCAATAACCCGAAGTGGATGCGACCCTGAGAGCGAACGAGAATTTGTTCGCTGGTGCGTCGTAACGGCGATAGATTCGAATCAAACATTTCTACTTTAATGGGTTTCCTGCGGCACCTAGGTTTCCACTTCAGCGGCAGTAATCACCATGGAGTCGTCCGAGCCACCGGACCACTGAGGCATGTTTAGTTTTGTGGCTTGCCAACCTGGATGGCTGAGAGTGCCTCGATGGCCCGATTCCTTGCCGACAATTCGCCAGCGGGCAGGTGACGCATCGCTGGGAATCTCGATAGTCTCACCCTCCGGCGAATCAATCAAATGTTGGAGTCCAAACATTCGGTCGAGTGACTTTCGGGTGTCGCGAAGCACATCGCGAGCCGCAGCTCCGATTTGAGCATCATCGAATTGATCCAGCGATTCGCTCACCAAGTCTAATAAACGCGATTCGCGTTGCAACGTGCTCAGGAGTGTTAGGGCCTCGCTTCGACGAACCGACTTCGTAAGCGGTGACGCAGGTAGTCGCGTTGAAATCGGTTTTGATTCAGCCGTCGGAGGTTGCGTTGGCGATTCAATGGGCGCGCGGACCGTCGAATGATCGTTCAGAAGATCGCGTATTCGCAAAGCCGAATCGCGACGGAACAAGACGACGAAAAATACGCGAAAAGCAAAGAACAAACGCATGGGATACGAATAACTTGGTCGGACGGTACAAAAGCATGTGAAACGGTGAATGTTCCAGTATATCGGTGTCTTGCCAATTGTTGCAGGTGCGATAATTTGGCAATCCGTGTTATATTGTCTCCTTGAAACAGCGAAAACCCGGATTTTCGTCGTATTTCAGAACGGAGGTGACAATGACCCATTCACGGGGCAATCCAAAAGCGAATCGGAAACGAGTGTCTGACTTAGAACCTCCGCCTGCGCCACTACCAACACAAAACAACCCTCGCTCCACGCAACCGTTGTGCCCTCCGAAAGCAAAAACTCGGTTGGATCGACCGGTTGCGATTTCCACGGTCCCGGTAGCGGCCGTACCTAGTCGGTTTGAGTACCAGCGGAACTTAGCAGAACTCCTTTGCAGACCACACACTGCTTGGACGAATCGAGATTCCTGGCAGCAGAATATCGGGAACAGGGTTTTGAAATCTTCCAAAGCGATGGAGACCCCCAATTTTCAAAGGGTTGCCAAGCAAGATCTCGAGTGCATGGCAGAGGCCTACGACAAACATTTTTTTGGCGGCCTGTGCCTGCAGTTGGCTCGTTCGTACGGGTTGTCCTTTCGGTTAAGCTCACGGATGACGCGCGCGGGCGGCAAAACCACTCGAACGATTTTCCGAGGGACCCGTACAAAGCCCAGTAGCACGCATTTCGAAATCGCGTTGTCCACGTCGTTGCTATTTCAATCGTTCCGAAAACCTGGTGATTCGATCCGGGTTTGTGGGCATGAATGCAGTGATCGGTTGACAGCCATGCAGAGAATTGTCGAACACGAAATGATCCATTTGTGTGAAATGCTCGCTTGGATTCAAAGCGACTGCTCGGCAGGTAGATTTCAATCGATCGCTCGCAATATGTTCGGGCATACCGAGCATCGACATGAGCTGATCACACAACAAGAGCGAGCAGCCAAAGAGTTTAATATTCGCGCTGGCGCTCGAGTCACTTTTCCGTTCGAGGGCACAATGCTCAGAGGCGTTGTGAATCGAATCACGCGACGAGCCACCATCTTGGTCGAAGACCTTCGCGGTGTTCGATACAGCAATGGAAAACGCTACTTAAAATACTACGTTCCGATCCATCAACTTAGGCCAATTGACTAACCGTATGAGACATCTGACTACGATCACTGGAAAATCCAAGGCCGAATCTTTTGTTGCTTATTTGCTGACGCTGGACATTTCAACGCACGTTGAATCCACTGTGGACCAAGACGAATGGGATATTTGGGTAAGGGAAGAGGACCGACTTGAAATTGCGAAACGGGAGAGTCAACAATTTTTAGCCTCTCCAGACGATGTAAAATACCGCCAAGCGGTCGATCAAGCGAAGGTGATCATCAGAGAGAAAAAACAAAAGTCCTCTGAACGCCAGAAGAATATTCAGTTCCCAACATCGCGGGTGGACCCGAATTTATTCGGCGGCTCCTTACCGCCACTGACTTTAACATTGATTATCTTGTGCGTATTCCTCGGCGTGGTCTCGAATTTTTCCGATCCAGGACCGGAGAACTCGCTGGGCAACTTCGTCATGAAGCAGCTCATGTTTGTCGACATGGGCCTATACAAGCTTACCGGCGACGCGGCGGCGTCCCTCAAACAAGGTGAACTCTGGCGCATACTAACACCCGCATTTTTGCACGGGCATCCAATTCACTTGCTGTTCAACATGCTGTCCTTGGCTTCGCTTGGGCGACTCACCGAACGACTAGAAGGGATCGGTCGATTTGCAGTGATCATTTTGATAATCGCTATTGGATCGCATCTGCTCCAAGGTCTGACGCCGATCAAGTGGTTTGGCTCACCCAACTTTGTCGGTATCTCGGGAGTGGTATTTGGATTGCTCGGTTACATGGGAATGAAATCGACGCTCAGACCGGACCTAGGATTTCAGCTACCACGGCAAGTTTATATTATGACCGCGTTGATCTTGGTGTTTGGATTCAGTGGTGGGATGCAAGACTTTCAGATGGCTAACCTCGCCCACTTGGGCGGCCTCATCAGTGGGGTCGCGATAGGATTCGTCATGAGCGACCGCCGCTTCGACCGGCGAACCTAATCGGATTGAGGGGCACTATTTGCGGACGGATGCGATTTTTTCCAGTGCTCATGAGCAGCCTGGATTTCTTTCATATGCATCCACTGACCATGGGTTTTCGTCGTGCTAGAAACGATCGTGTTTGGTGCAATTTCTCCCTTCTCGATTTTGTGCAAGAAGTCGGACTCCTCAATGGGACCCACCGTCTTGGACTTGCCAAAAAAACTTTTTTTCATGAAAAACCAATCGGCAGACATTTTTCACTCTCCCAGACTACAACGTAAATAATCAATGCTAAACGAAGCATTGCATTCTAACGGAGGTGCCGTTGGAATTTCCAGAGTGCAATCCCTATATCCGCAAGACAATCATTCGCCCTGGTATTTTCCGCCAATGTGAGAACGCCCAGGTGGTGAAACCGTGA
>JAYVPE010000508.1:0-4015 GCA_043757575.1 Pirellula sp. | reverse complement strand
CGATAGGTTCGGCGGGCTGCTTTATTTCCGCACTCAAGGAGAATGTGGCTAGTCGTAACGAAGGAGTGACGATTTGATTTGATCAACTCGAAAGCAGTGATCGCAGCTTCGTGCCATTGATCAGCTCGATTCCACATTGCCATTAGCCCGACAGTGTCTAAAAAATCGCAGTCATTCTGGATGCTCGTTATGATTAGCTGCATCGTCAGTTTGACCGCCGTCGATGCTCGTGGTAAGGACCGAATAGACATCATCCAACGTCGGACGTTCGGAATCCTCCTTGACGGAGCGAACTTCGAATTCAACCTCGCAATGGTCGGGTAGGTCAACGGCTTCGATTGGACGAAATACACCGTTCTCGTAAATCGCATGGATGGTTTTTGTCATGTTAAATTAACCTTGGATTGTTTTTGAAGCTGCTATGAAATGGTTGGGTTATTTGGAGATTTGGACGGCATTTCGTTCGAAACGTCCACATGTCTCCCCATTCGGCTTTCGTTTTTTGAAACTACTTCCTCCTGTTTCATTCTTCTTAAAGACCACTACGATTGGATTTGAAACTTGTGGCGGAGAGTATGCTTAACGGATTTCTCAGTGAACTCAGACTGAACTTCATCTCGATCCACCCGCGACATGAGGCACCATGGTGTTTTGACATCATGAGTTGTCGAGTCCAAGCTATTTTGAAGCGAGACTCCCGCTAAGTTGCTTCGAATAATTCGTGATAGAGGACTGGAGATACCACAGGCTTAAACCAAATGCGATCGATATGACTTCTAATTTCACCCGTAATCATTAGGACGTTTTTCCTTGGCCGACAATTTCGATGGTTCGTATCCGCTTGTAGGTCGTAGAGTTCGAGTCAAAAGCAGCCCATCGAAATTGGTGTACTTCTGGCGTCAGCCAATCAACGTCGGTTGTAGCGTCGCGTTCAATGGAGTCGAGACCACGATCAAATTTCAATGCACCAAGTTCGGTCATGACGTATCGTGCATGCATGAGTTCTTTATCGGGAATTTCTTTCCAAAGGAAAATCGTCATATGAAACCCATTCGGCAAAAGCTTCGGCAATTGCGTTCTGCAATTCTCTTCGAAACGATGCGACCATGCGTCAACAGTATCAGTGGGGTTTTGCTTCAGATCTAGGCGGACTTTGCAATGACACTCGAATCGGTCTAACTTCTTCCCAACTTTGATTGAATGTTTCACTATCTCAAGGAGAGTTTTCCGATGTCGAGTTGGATCGAAGTACGGGTCAACTAAACGAATTTCCTTGCTAATTCGCAAAAGTGGAGCTGCCGCGTTTGCAATTGACACTGCATCGATCGGTATTTTGTCGCCACGTTTAGCCTTCCAAGGATCGGTAGCTACAGACAGATCATCGAGCGAAGTTCGATTTGGAAAATCCTCTTTCTCTGTTACAACTGCAATGAATGGTTCAGACTGATGCTGCTCAAGGGTGGCCTCCATCCATCTTGAACATTTGCTTATGCGAGATGGAAAGAACCCGAGTCGTTTTTTGCACTGAAAAATCAGTTCTTCTGCCCGCTTCGCTCTATCTGGATCAATCGCACGTAGCCTCTCGTAAACAATTCTGTCCCAGCGTTGCATTGGCAGGTTGGCGATGTACCTACCATCGGAAATTCCGCAGGCTTCAACAATTCTTTGAAACTGCTCAACCGAATTGAAGCCATCAGGGTCAACCGAGTATTCTTGCAGCATGTTATAGAACCTCGTCCATGCGTTCGTCGAAAAAGCCCTCGGGCCATCCACCCACGATATCGCCCGATTTTGAAATGGGCAAGCATCGAAATTTCGTGCTACCCTCTATGTTTTCGACTGCGTACACGCGCAGATCATCCGAAGAAATACGGGGCGAAGCACTAGCGGTTTTCTTGCTGAGTTCGCTGGCTGACTCAGCCTTACTATCGCGAATCCTTCGTAGTAGACGGAGCAACACCAACTCACTGTGCGTTTCGAGGACAATGGTTCTTTCCTCGCTCTGAACTCCATTTCGCGTCTCCCACCACCGACTCGAACGACCCAACTGATTTACAAAAACATCAGCAAGCATAGCTTGTTGCCTAGGGTGCAAGTGCAGCTCCGGCTGTTCGATGAAGAGTATGGGTAGCAACTGCTCTCGCGCGGCAGTGATCACTGGAATACATTGTGCAATGCCAACGCCTACATCCTCCAATGCGACTATTGTGTTCGAGCGCAGATCTTCTAAAACAATTTTCAGGCCAGATTGTATCGAATACCTTGAACGCCCATCGTTCCAATCCGATTCAGTCGATTCCCAGATTCCAATTCGACGGAGAACATATGGCGCTCCCAATAGTTCCTGAAGGTTGAGCTCGAAAGCAGGACCAGACCCATCCATTTTGAGGCAAAGCGAAGTTGTTCCAAATCCAGGATCCTTTTTCGCGAGCTTTTTCCATGCAGCTTGTCCGCGATACCATGACCTAAGATTAGAATCGTTGACCGACACCATATCCCGGCTAGGAATTTCTCGGAGTGGCCCCACGTGCGCCACAGATCCAACCATTCTCTGAACATACTCAATCGAGTCCAACAACAGTCCAAGTAGGATTGATTTCAATTGCGCATGTCCCGCTTCTTTCATGCGATCAAGGTCGTTTACATCAAGATAGTATAAACCTCCTGCGATGGATTCTCTTGTTGGAATGGCACCGAGACAGCTCGATATCTCCGTGGGTAGCCCGTCGATCTCATCATTAAGATCAACAGGTTCCGCACTGAAATTCACACTCGAAGCCCATTTCCTAAGCTGCTCACCTGAGCCATTTTCCTTTAGGAGGAAATGGTTGAAGTTGATATTTGCGATATTTCCAATGCGACCAATGACTTGTTCGTCGTAAATGAATGCAGTAGCTTCTGTTTCCAAGAATTGCTCGCCATCGATAAACAATACAAGTCGTTCAACCAAAGGATGATCGGCGCGATTGAGGTGCCCTTCGAGTAGTTTCTTTGTCGTGATTTCGATCCCAACTGAATTCACTTGCGGAAAAAGTTTTGGCAGTTGCTCTAAATCGAGTCCCTTGAAAAGTGGTGCGCAACCGTAAAGGTTCACGGCGAATTGATCTAGCCTTTCAGCTCGAACACTTAATCGAATCGTGATCCCCGGTTCTTCATTTTTTTGGTGTACTAGATTTTCAAATCCGCCAAGTCGAAGCAGTCTATCCGTGCTTTCGATTTCGTCGACATCGCCATTCCCGGTACGCAGCGCTTGCCCGAAGTAGTGTATCGCTTGAACCACGGTACTCTTCCCAGCACTGTTTGCTCCGAACAGTAGCGTAAGTGGTGCGAAATCAATCGATTGACGCTCGCCGATTCCTTTGAAATTTTGGATCTCGATGCCTGTAATCATGTTCTTCCTTTTCGCTCAGTTTCGGAGCGGGACTGTAATTGCTTATGGATTGTAACTGATGGATTGAGTAGCAAGTTCTTGCGGCCTAGATTAGGTTCAAACGGATTATTCGATTGCAAATCAAGCGTTTGATACCGAAATTGATGGCCCGTCGCAAAACCACCAGGTTTCGCGACAGTAGATCCTGGCTAGTTTTTCGGTTGGGATCGAAATCGCTGGCTTGCAAGTCATGACGACGAACAATGGTTGCAGTCCGTCGGTGGCCAAATCGCACAATGCGTTCACGATGATTTGTGGTCGATCATGCGTTCGCCCGTTGCCAATTTGCATGGTCCGGGCGCGATGGACCATGCAGACTGCGTCGAGCAAAATGATTATGGAGACACGATTGCCATCGTATTCCCGATCGAGCTTGTTCAGCCCCTCAACTGACGTGAATACCAAACAGCCAACTTGCCACGTGACAGGAGGTTTCTTTGTCGGTTCGCACAAGCCTCGACCACACAGCATGTTGTAGAAGTAGGCCCCAACTCCTTTACTGGAGTACACGATTGCGATCCTGCCTAGATTGTGCTTGTTAGCCATCGGAATGATACGACCGAGCATCGTCTCCAATCGTGAAAA
>JAYVPE010000507.1:0-4016 GCA_043757575.1 Pirellula sp. | reverse complement strand
CCTCTTGGATTTCGTCGGAGACTGGGGTGTAAGGAGGCCACGTTGAAGTTGTGTTGGCTTTGTACTCTTTTAGGTAGTTGCGAGATCGCAATTGCTCCAAAGCCTGCGACTGGCCGTTGACCATGGAGATGTCGACCGCTTGCATTTCCCGAACATCGGTCCGAGTACGTAATTGAGCCATAAAGATCGCCGCGTTTTCCTTGGGCATCAACCAAGCTTGGACGCCTGGAGTTTGAACGGCTGTCGATCGCATTAGCGCTGTGGATTTTGTTCGCCAATTTGGGTTGCCAACCGTGATGAGACGAAGACCATAGACTTGTGGCTCAGTCAAGCCATTGACGAATTTTTCGTAGACCTGAGCGACTTTTTTCTGCATTTCTGCGTTGTGATAGACTCGCAGGGTGGATCGGTCAGCGTTTAAAATCCCCATTGGTTCGTTGAACCAAACATCGGTCCCAGTCTCCCGAATGATCCAGTCGATGATGACTTGTTGTGGACGCTCGACATTTTTTAAATTCTGCGTGTACGGACGAATGTCGTATTCGATCCATTGTTGGCCATTAGCAGAAGGTAAATCCATTCGGCCAATCGCTTTAGGGACGTTGTTCCTGGCGGTTTCTGCAGCCATGCTTTCAATGGATGGAACCGAAGGCGGCGTATTTACGCTGGTTCTCGGCATGGGTTCGGAAGGAATTGAAACGGGGCCAGGAGTTGGAGACTGGGCCAAGAGCGCACCGCACAGTGGCAGCAGCAACAGCACCATGGAGGAGCACGGGCGACAGGCTTTTAGATTCATGGCTCACTTCATTACAAATGACGACTCTCACGTTTTTAACAGTATTTCTGAGTAAATACGAAATAGGCATCAAAATGCCAATCCCAGTTTCAATAGCCTGCAATCGTTTAGGGTAATGGGGCATCGTGGTGGTCGGGTCCGTCTCCCAATAACTGAAGCGCAACTTCCAGAGTGTATTTTCTCAAGCCGACGCTTGGGAACGAGATAAATGTTGCGATCCTCGCCGATGAGGAATGCATTTCGTAGAAAAAAGCTCGTACCGCAAACTGGTAGCCATCTGTGATTGGCGGTTAGACAAGCTTGTTTTGCTAAATTTTCCAGAAGTTTTTGCGAATTTCTTCCCGTTGGCGAAACGTAGCGCCTTGGCACGTGTTACAAGAGAGATCGATCCAGGCATGCGGTGCCTAGTTCCTCAAATCTCTTCGTCTATCTCAATTGAGGTTACAAAAATGCGAATCAGTCGTACGTTGTCCAGTTTGTTACTTGTCGGCTGCATCATCAGCGTCGCAGCTCCGTTCTCGGTCGGCCAGGGCGATCGTCCACAACGTGGACAAGGTGGCGGCGGCCCAGGTGGTGGACGTGGTTTTGGTGGAGGTGGATTTGGCGGTCGCGGCGGAATTGCATCGCTGCTGACGATCAAGGAAGTGCGTGACGAGCTGAAAATGGATGAAGAGCAAACCAAGGAGATGGAAGCGTTTACCAAGGAATTGAGGGATGAAATGCAATCCCAATTTGCGGGCTTCGGCGGAGGTCGTGGTGGTCCTGGTGGCGGTGGTGCAGGCGGTGGTGCAGGCGGTGGTGGGGCTGCTCCAGACATGACGAAAATCAATGAAATGATTGCTTCGATGCAATTAAAATCCGAATCGAAAATCGCAGAGATTTTGGATCCAGTCCAAATGGATCGTTTAGTCGGATTATTCATCCAGCGAGATGGGGCTCGTACTCTCAACAGCAAGATAATTTCCACACGCCTAGGAATCACTGAGGATCAGAAAGCGAAAGTCGCCGATCAGGAAAAAATTGCTGGCGAAGAAATGCGGTCGCTTTTTGGTGGTGGTGGTGGTTTTGGTGGTGGTGATATGCGAGAAAAGATGGACAAAATGCGCAAAGATAGCGAAGAAAAAATCACTGGGCTGTTAACCGCAGCACAAAAGGCCAAGATGGAAGAACTGAAGGGTGCGAAATTCGAATTTCCAGCCCAACCTCCAAGAGGTGGCCCCGGCGGCCCTCGCGGTGGCAATCCTCAGTAAGTAAGACTAGCCATTTGATTTATTTAGCTGAGGCTGGGAGAATCTCCCAGCCTCTTTGTATTTCGCTGGGCACTCCCTTGAATAATAACCGCTTCCAATTTTTTATCCATCTAAAGCCATGAATCGATTTTTCATTCTTGCCGCTTGTACCGTGTGTCAAGCGTTTGACCTCGAAGTTTCAAGCTTAGCAGTTTCAAGCTTAGCAGTTTCAGGCTTAGCAGTTTCTTGTTTTGGAGAAGAGCCTCCTGTCGCGATTTCTGAAAAGGCCCGTCAGATCCATGAACGAGGATTCATCTGGGATGGGCACAATGATTTGCCATGGGCGGCTCGTGAACGCAATGATATTCGATTCGAAAAAACAGATCTTTGGAACGAACCCAAGCTTCACACCGACATACCGCGACTGCGAGTTGGAAACGTGGGCGCTCAGTTTTGGTCTGTCTACGTCCCCTCTAAGACTCGACAATCGGGCACTGCATTCCAAACCACCATGGAGCAGATAGATTGTGTTTACACGATGGTGAGAAAGTATCCTGACGTATTTGAAATCGCACTGACATCCAGCGACGTCGAACGGATCCGAAGGTCCGGAAAGATCGCTTCGCTCATAGGTGTCGAAGGGGGGCACTCCATCGAAAACTCTCTCGGCAAATTAAAGGAGTTGTTTTCGAGAGGAGCACGCTACATGACTTTAACGCACGGCGACACGCTTGATTGGGCGGATGCAGCCACCGACACATCCCAAAGCGATGGTCTCTCCCCGTTCGGCGAAGAAGTCGTGCGAGAAATGAATCGGATGGGAATGCTGGTCGACCTTTCACACGTATCACCTGCAACGATGTCCGACGCATTAAATGTCACCAAGGCTCCCATCATTTTTTCGCATTCATCCGCCATGACGATTGCAGATCATCCACGAAATGTTCCAGACGACATTCTGCTCCGCGTCAAGGAAAACGAAGGCCTGGTAATGATCAATTTCTTTTCTGGATTCGTCGTTCCCGAGTCAGCAAAGAACCTCAAAGACATGTTCGGTGCTCGGCGTGCGATCGACAATGAGTTCGGCAGCGATACCGATGCAGGCAAGAACGCGATGTTGAAATGGAAAGCCAACCACCCAACCATTCCAGGCAACATCGCTATGGTAATTGAGCACATCGATCACGTCGTCAAGACTGCTGGCATTGACCATGTTGGTTTGGGTGGCGATTTCGACGGCGTCGATATGCTGCCAAAAGGACTCGAAGACGTTTCTAAATATCCTGCAATCACGGAGTTGTTGTTGAGAAAGAAATATTCGGAAGCCGATATTCACAAAATCATGTCGGGTAACATGATGCGAGTGCTAAAGGCATGTGAGGCGGCAAAGGCAACGCAGTGAATTTTCCCCTCGTTCGCAAGCTCCGACTTTGCCTTCGTTTCCCTCGCTCCCAAGCTCCGGCTTGGGAATGCACACCCTGGAAGCACTGCTTCCCGGACCTGTGTTCGACTTGTGCGATCCAATACATCAGCACATATTAACTAAGCTGTGCGTTTTACTAGCGCGGATTATTCAAAGGTGGTCACGGAATTTGGTCTTTTCGGAATTGTGGTGGAATTCTGAGCGAGGCTACGATTTTTCGCTCTTTCAATCCAGAACGCCCCCCACCCCCAGAACTGAAATTCAGTCATGGAATGCGTCGACGTTTATTATGTTGCTGACGCTTGGCGTGTTGTGATCTTGCTTCCACAGGTAATTCAGTCGCGACAGGAATCTCGGCTATGTCCTTAGCCGCTTCACGATAGATTCGCCATGTAGTGATCGCTTCCAAGGCTTCGTACATCCTTGGTAATTGTTTAGCAATGCGTTTCTGTGATTATTTGAAATCCCTTTTTTATTTAACCGCAGAGGTCGCGGAGGGACGCAGAGTCAGATCGTCATTAAACAAATCTCTGCGGAACTCTGCGTTCTCAGCGGTTAGTTATCCTTG
>JAYVPE010000506.1:0-15247 GCA_043757575.1 Pirellula sp. | reverse complement strand
GCCTGCGGTCAAAGATTTGGGAAAGTCGAGTTGGTTTGGCCCGGCAATTGCGGTTATTTGAAAATGCCACATCAGTAGTGGCGGTATTACGGAGTCATCACATGTTAAGGAATCACGCAATGGAAATCACATCCGTCATCTCAATTGTCGCGAAATCAGAAAACGCCAAGGATCGTCGGTTAGCTATTATGAACTCGTGGTCCAAAGAGGAGCGAAATGAGCGACGTCGGACTGCAATCGAGGCGCAGCTCAGACTAGAGGCTCTCATCTCGATGGGTCGAAAAAAAACAGCTTGGAGCAAAAAAGTACTAGGATTAGCGTCTTGAGATTAGTACTGTTTAATTTCTTCGATCGGTTTTTTGTTCGGATTTGCTACGCCTGTTCTGTGAAGCAATGAAACTGACGATTACACAAGCTATCACCCGATCCGTTAGGCTGAACCTAGCTGTCACCCGCTCAAACCTAAACAACGATTCAGAGCTAATCCTCATGATCGCCAATATTTTTGTTAAGGACTTGCCCGCGAAGGTGCTTTCATTACAATCGGCTTTCGACAGGAAAGACAGGAACGGTGCACTTAACGATGAACTAGAACTTGATCTACCGAAGAGTAGTGAGCGGTGCGAAGACAAATAGGCTTTTGGAAGACCAACGAAGGAAAATTTGCATTTCGAGTTTGGGCACCGCATGCGTCAGCGGTATCCGTCTTAGGCGATTTCAACGAGTGGGATTGGGCAAAAAACCCAATGGCCTCTGAGGGGTCGGGCTATTGGTTTTCCGTGGTAGAGAAGGCCACGTATACTCAGGAATATCGCTTCGGCATCGTCAATGGGGAGAATCAGTTTACTCGAATAGACCCGTATGCGATTGCGGTTACGAACTCGATCGGGAACGGAATCTTATCGGATCTCACATTTGATTGGGGACCGAACGAGTTTCGTGCGTCGCCGAAGAACGAATTGGTCATCTATGAAATGCACATCGGGACTTTCAATGTTCAGAAGAAAAAAAAACCCGCAACGTTGGATGACTGCATTCACCGTATCGACTACCTTGCCAAACTCGGAATCAACGCGATCGAATTGATGCCTTGTGCTGAATTTGCGGGGGATTTTTCGTGGGGCTACAATCCGGCCCATCTGTTTGCCGTTGAGCAAGCGTATGGCGGCCCGCTTGCACTCAAACGGTTCGTCAAGGCCGCACACGAACGAGGGATCGCGGTTATACAAGATGTAGTCTACAACCATTTTGGGCCAAGTGATTTATCGACTTGGCAATTTGATGGATGGTCCGAAAACGGTAAAGGAGGCATCTACTTCTACAACGATTGGCGAAGTTCGACACCTTGGGGTGAAACCAGGCCTGACTATGGTCGCCCCGAAGTCCGCGATTTCATTATTGACAACGCCCATTACTGGCTTGAAGAATTCAAAATGGACGGCCTAAGATTTGACATGACGTTGTTCATTCGTCACGTCTATGGCAATGGCGCCCCAGGCGGAGATTTACCAGATGGGTGGAGCTTGACCCAAGCTATCAACGAAATGGTACACCGAGAGTTTCCTGGTCGGATTACGATTGCCGAAGACTTGCAGAACAATGCTTGGTTGACAAAAGAAGTTGGCAGGGGAGGAGCCGGTTTCGATCTGCAGTGGGATGCGCAATTTGTGCATCCAGTCCGTAAATGCATGATAGCAAAGGACGATATCGAACGATCCGTCGACGCAATCAAATCCGCAGCTTTCGCTCAATACAATGGCGACTCGTTTCAAAGGGTTATCTTTAGCGAATCACATGATGAAGTTGCCAACGGAAAGGCCCGAGTTCCAAGCGAAATTGATCCGAGCTCACCGGATGGTTGGTACGCTCGTAAACGGTCAACTTTGGCTGCAGCTCTTGGCTTGACCGTTCCTGGCGTGCCAATGTTATTTCAAGGACAAGAACTGTTGGAAGGCGAGTGGTTCCGAGATACCGATCCAATTGAATGGTTTCGGACACTCACTTTTACTGGCATCCATTTGATGTATCGAGATCTCATCGCATTACGACGTAATCTTGCAGACGAATCGCGGGGGCTTTCCGGCAGTGGAATGTCCGTGATCTACGAACACAATGAATTGCTCATTCTGGTTTATCATCGGTGGGACCACGGAGGCCCTAAGGATGATGTGGTCGTTCTACTTAACTTGAGTCATGAAGTTCGCGAAATGATTCCTGTTTGCATGCCTAAACTAGGACGATGGGATATTCGGTTCAATTCGGACTGGTCGGGCTATAGTGACGATTTCGATAACATTAACCTCGAAAGCCAACTCAATGCTGTCTCGACTGACGAACCTCTGTTTTTTAACTTAGCGCCTTATAGTCTTCAAATCCTTGTCTACTTGGGAGACGAGAGTAGGCAGTTGAGCTAAAAATCACTCGAATTTTCATCCTTGCGCTTCCTCCCAAAGCCATCTATTTTCAAAACAAACTCGTCAACTTCGAATGACTTAAATAAAAGCAGCTCGGCTTCAATGCAGACAGCAGACAAAACACTTCGCGTGCTGATCGTGGACGACAACCGAGATGGGGCAGATGCACTGGGCCTGTTGGTCGAGGCGCTCGGCAACCAAGTGCACGTGACCTATGGAGGGACGTAAGCGCTCGATGTTGCGAACGCCTTTCAACCAGACTTGATGCTCATCGATTTGGTGATGCCGGACATTGAAAAAGGGAGAGACCTTATCAAACAATCGAGGAAGCAATTGCTAGAGCTAGCTCGCCCGATGCTAGAATCACTGGTTCACGAAGCTGCTGGTGTAAAAGTGCGCAGTATGCACCATGACATTAGTACCGTCACAGGTGAAGTGGTCATCGTTTTTTCACTCGCTGAAGTCCCTCGTTTCGAGTAAATGTAGCGACGACTAAGCAGATAAACGGCAACGCCCTCGTTTCGGCATGAATAATGCGGTGAATTTAATCGGAGGAGCAAACGATGCGTTATCATGTACTTGCAACAGACTACGACGGAACGCTGGCACACGACGGACGCGTATCTAATGAAACGATTGAAGCATTAAAACGCTTCGTTGCTTCCGGGCGGCGGTTGATCTTAGTGACCGGTCGCGAGTTGCCTGCATTAAAATCGGTCTTTTCGGAATTGCAATTGTTTCACTGGGTCGTCGCAGAGAACGGAGGACTGCTGTACGAACCATCTACGGACAAAGAAATTCTAATCGGCAATCCGCCTTCAAACACGCTAGTGGAAACCCTTCGTAATCGCGGTGTCATATCGATTTCTGTTGGGCAGTGCGTGATAGCAACTTGGAGCCCTTTTGAGAGAATCGTTCTAGAGTCGATCCGCGATCTCGGTCTTGAATTGCAAATCATTTTTAACAAAGGTGCGGTAATGATTCTCCCCGCTGGCGTAAACAAGGCTTTTGGACTGCAGAAGGCACTCGAAATCATGAAGCTTTCTACAAAAAACACAGTAGGGATTGGAGACGCGGAGAACGATCACGCATTCCTCAACGTATGTGAGTTTTCGGCGGCGGTTTCCAATGCACTTCCATCGTTGAAAGAAGCAGTAGATTTGGTTTTACCGGCAGACCATGGCAAAGGCGTCAAGTCATTGATCGATCAAATCCTTTTCGATGACCTGCGTTCATTGGAAGACTCGCTGAAACGACATAGGTTGCCGATCGCAACGAATGAGGAGGGAGAGGTTTACTTGCCTGCGTTCGGCGCTCCGATTTTGGTCTGCGGTTCTTCTGGGAGTGGGAAATCCTCGTTAGCAAACATGATAGTTGATTCGATCGCTGGACAGAATTACCAATTTTGTATCGTAGATCCAGAGGGTGATTACGAGTCTTTTGAAGGGGCAGTTGTCTTGGGGGGGCCTAACAGTGTTCCCCCGATCGACGAAGCGATTCACGTCTTAGAGGATCCCAACGCTAATGTCGTTGTGTGCTTAACTGGCGTTTCGATACCGGACCGTCCAAACTTTTTTTCGCAGCTTCTCGCGGAGTTGATGCAACTGCGATTAAAAACAGGGCGGCCGCATTGGCTCATTCTCGACGAAGCTCATCATCTCATGCCCGCAGATTGGTTAGCTCCTTCCGATTGGCTACCGGATCACTGGATCAATGTTGTCCTCATCACAGTGAAACCGAGCTTGCTACCTGTCCCTGTTTTAAGGCAGGTTGAGATGGTCGCCATGGTTGGCGGCGACGCGAATCAGGCTGCTCTCGATTTCGCAATCGCAACCGATATTGAACCACCGCAGTTTCCCCCGCTACTTTTGATTGTGGGAGAAGTATGGTTGTGGCAGACTAAGAGCCCGTTGCAAATCGTTAAGTGCCGCGCCATGAAGAGTGATCGCGAACACGTACGGCACCGAAGAAAATACTCGGAAGGTCAGTTGCCACCTGAGAGGAGTTTCTATTTTACAGGACCAAACGGTGCGCTTCATTTGCGAGCACAAAACCTTATTCTATTCTGCCAACTCGCTGAGGGAGTTGACGATCCGACTTGGATATATCATTTACATAACGGCGATTACAGCCGATGGTTCAGGGAGATTATCAAGGACGCGACACTTGCCGTCGAGACGACTCGTATTGCCGAACAGATTGAATTGGATGCCTCGGAATCCAAAAACCTTATTTTGACTGCAATCAAGCGAAATTACACTCAACCGGCAACGTCTCTCTTAACGGTACCGGGAGCAAGTTGACGGGGAGTCCATAGAAAGTCTAGACTGCCCGAGCGTATTGAATTGGCAGAATCGCTGCTGCGTCATCGGAAGCGATATCGACGAATTGGATAGTTCCGCACGGGCGGTGAATAATACCGCGGTACCTGGTATCTATAACCGGCATTTGGGTAATTGGAGTAGCCGAAACCATTGTTGTAGTATCCGCCATTCGAATAGTTGCCGTATCCGCTCCCGTAGTTGCCATAGTATTGGTTGCCAAATCCATTTCCATAGCCAAAATTGCCAATGCGCACGCCTGTCCCGTAGCCACCTAATTGAAGTTGCACGCCTCCAAACTGGGCTTGTGCCATGCTGCTGGACAAGAAAATAGCCGCACCGAGTGCGGCAACCGCTGAAAGTCGTCGAAACATAATAAGTTACCTTTGCAAAGTGAACGAAACAGCACAAAAAAAGCCAGCGAGACGGAAAGCCTCATTCAATACTCAATTTATGTTCTGGCCGGGACTAGACTAATGGTTTCCTGAAATTCTTCAGACCCCTGGCATCGGTCAATTCAATGCATCGGTCCGCAATCGCGTCTTTCGAACTGGACAGCATGAGCACATCACAAACGGGGCTTCGCAAGCTGTTGACCATAGTCATGTTCGTCTCGAACGTAACTTGCGTTGTGCACGGAAAACCCAGACTGTTCTAAACCAAGCACCAGATGCTCTCGCAAATAATGGTCGGAATGGGCGACCATCAGTACACGCGTTGATCGGATCGGCCTGAAGTGCGGGTGTGCCATGTCAACATTCGTCATCATGGTATTTTCAATTCCAGTTCTTTGTCTGGGGATGCGGTAGGAGACTCCGAGTTCACATCGCTTCTATAAGACTGCGTTGCCGGAACATCAATCGGCGTCCGACTTCGGATCGCGAAATACCCAATTGCGATAAGCAATCCGATGATAATCACCGCCGGATACACCCCCATTATCAGCGCTAAGAGAACGACAGGATGTTTGGCTTCCTCCTTGGATTCGTTGTATTTCGCTGGCTTGATTAATTGTTTAGTTCGCATTGTACTTTCGTCCTTCGTCCGCTGTCTTTGAAACTCGTAAGGCCAAGCGCCCACATTACTAGTATAATGACAAAAACAGTTCATAACATGGTCGTTACTTTCGAAGTGAAGCTTCGTTAACTTCGCTATTTCGATTGAAAACGATGCCAGGCTCCTTGAATTCGAGAGTCATCCTTTCGATAACGAAACGAAAAAAGCCGACGCATCAATAGCACTTAATAGTACGTTGCGAACTGGCGTCCTAATATTAGTGTCAAAAGAGAAGTTTCGAGTCAATGGTGCGTTGTGTGCATACACGGTCCAATTCATTCCCATTAGCCTCATAAAACCAACGATTGCATCTTGCCCTTTGGGAACTGTAGCCTATGCTGGGTATTAAACCAAAACAAATCGGATGACTATTAAAGAAGAGCGATTCGGCGCTGTCGAATAGCTGATCAACAAGTAAGCCGACGAGGCAGCGTACCTTTGGGTATTTTCGGCCCCGTGGGCTTTTTTCATTGAATAGTCGGAAAATCCTACCTTACGCACACACCTCATTCGCTATGGCAGAACGTTTTAATCAGTTAACTACCGACCGCAGTTGTGTGCTTCGTCGATCGTCGACGGAGTCCATGCTGCTAGAACAACCCTTTCGCGATGAACTATTGAGCGCAGACCAACTGGAACGCCATGCGCGTCAGATGGCGGCGACCCATAAACTGGCTGTTGGGCGAATGGCTGACAAGCTGCTCAATAGACTCGCTGAAAACGAGAAAGTATTACAGACAACATACGATTTGGTGGCTGCTGCCGTAGTCAAAAATCGTCGGATTGCGCCAGCGGCTGAATGGCTACTCGACAATTTCTATTTGCTTGAAGAGCAAATTCATTCGACTCGCCGACTTTTGCCGCGTTCCTATAGCCAAGAGCTTCCACGACTAACGAACGGACCAGCAGCGGACTACCCGCGAGTATACGGGATTGCGCTCGAGTTAATTGCTCATACTGATGGACGGGTGGACTCGCAGGCGCTGGATGGCTTCATATCAGCGTATCAGTCGGTGGTGCCGCTGCAGTTGGGTGAGCTTTGGGCTTTACCATTGATGATTCGGCTTGCGCTGATTGAGAATCTAAGGAGGGTAGCTGGCCGAATCGCAATCGCACGGAGGGATCGAGATCTGGCGGCCGATTGGGCTGAGCAGATGATCACTACGGTCGAGGACTGCCCCTCGGATCTAATACTGGTACTATCGGACATGGCTCGCTCCAACCCTTCGCTGTCTGGAGCATTCCTTGCGGACTTGACCCGCCATCTCCACGGTCAAAACCCAAATTTTGCGCTGGTCCATAGTTGGCTTGAACATCGACTGGCCGACTCGGGTCTGTCGACCGAACAACTGGTTCTCGATGAAGGCCAAGCTCAGGCGGCGGAACAGATTTCGGTAGGCAATTGCATTACTAGTCTTCGTTTTCTGAGCGTTAACGATTGGCCGCAATTCGTCGCACAGCAAAGCCTGGTCGAACAAACACTGAACCGCGATCCGACTGGAATATATGAACGGATGGATTTTCAGACTCGCAACCGCTATCGACACGCAGTCGAAGCGATCGCGAAACGATCGACAGCCTCTGAATTCGATGTTGCATTCCGGGCAATTCAGTTATCGGAAAACGAGCCAGCCGGCACCAAGGATCCACGCACACGGCACGTCGGCTACTTTCTGGTAGATCAGGGACGTCCAGCTCTCGAGCGAATTGTCCAAATGCGACTCACAACTTCGGTTGTGATCGAGAAATTTCGACGAGCGTTCCCTTTGTTCATTTACATGTCGTTTGTATTCCTGTTTACATGGCTTGCAATCAAAGGGCTATTTAGCTACGGCGACTGGAGCTCCAGTTCGTATTTGCTGCTTGCCTTCGCGGCAGTCCCCATTCTCATGTGCAGTGTTCAGTTTGGACTAGGAATGGTGAATTGGCTGACGACCGTTCTCATGCAACCCAACGCTTTGCCGAGGATGGATTTCCGCGCAGGTATTCCGCCGGAACACAGCACTTTGGTAGTTGTGCCAACGATGTTGTCGAGCATGGACTCTATCGATCATTTGCTGGAAGGGCTGGAGATTCGCTACTTGGCAAACCGCGACACATGTATTCAGTATGGCCTGCTGACCGATTTTCAAGATGCAAATCAGGAAACGATGCCAAATGATTTGGAGCTCGTTGAACACGCTCGACATGGGATCGAGAGGCTTAATCAAACCTATGCGTTGGAAGGGCGTGACGTTTTCTTTTTGATGCACCGGAGCCGGAAATGGAACGAGTCCGAAAGTATCTGGATGGGCTTTGAAAGAAAGCGTGGCAAACTTGCCGACTTGAACGCAACCTTGCGAGGAGCGACCGACCGATTTTCACATGTTTCTGGCAATGTAAGTGACCTCATTCGAGTGCGATACGTGATCACGCTCGATACGGACACCCAACTGCCCCGCGACGCAGCTCGCAAGATGATTGAGGCGATGGCCCATCCGTTAAATCGCCCATGGATCGATTCTGCCAGCGGTCGAGTTACCGCTGGCTACGCCATCCTGCAACCTCGCGTTGCCGTAAGCATGGCAAGTTCACGACGTTCGTGGTTTGTGCGATTGTCGGGATCTGATCCAAGCATCGATCCTTATACGAGAGTCGTCTCGGATGTCTATCAAGATCTTTTTGGCGAAGGGTCTTTTATCGGCAAGGGGATCTACGACGTCGATGCCTTCGAGCAGTGTTGTGGAAACTTCCCTGAGAACGCGATCCTTAGCCACGACTTGCTTGAAAGTTGTTTTGGTCGATCTGCACTTTTAAGCGATGTTACTCTCTATGAGGACCATCCGTCGAGTTATGCAGCGGATGTCAGCAGGCGCCATCGATGGATACGTGGGGATTGGCAAATAGCAGCCTGGCTGTTACCTCGTGTTCCTTGCCAGGTAGCTTCGTATATTGAAAATCCCATCAGCAATCTCTCCCGGTGGAAGATCTTAGACAACCTACGGAGAAGCCTTACACCGTTTTCGATGCTTGCATTGCTGTTATTGTCTTGGTTATTTGCGAGTCCTTCGGTAGCGCTCGCAGCCACATGGTTCGTTGTTGTCGTCGTTACAGCCCCGAGAGTCATGGCCGCGTTGATCGATTTTGCTTTCAAACCAACTGACCTATCCATCGCGACACACCTCATTTCAGCACTGCAAGCCATGATTGGCCCGATCGCTCAGTGTTTCTTCACGCTCGTGTTTTTGCCTTACGATGTTTTCGTGAACACGGATGCCATCATCCGCACATTGGTTCGAATTCATTGGACAAAGAGAAATCTTCTCGAATGGCGGACGTCGAGTGATGCGGAAAGAAGTGCGCACTCCGACTTGCTTGGGTTTTGGCGAACAATGATCTTCGCCCCTTTTACGGCAATTCTTGCATGCTTCGTTATTGTGTTTCTGAATCCTCGGACACTCGCAACAGCGAGCCCTTTTTTGATCGTATGGATGATTTCGCCAGCGATTGCCTGGTGGCTAAGTCGCCTTCTTCCTGCTCACGTGATCCGATTAAAAGATCCTCAGCGTCTGTTCCTGCGAAACATGGCTCGCCGAACATGGCGGTACTTTGAAGTATTTGTAACTGCGGAGGATAACTGGTTACCGCCGGACAACGTGCACGTTAACCCGAGCGAGGTGATCGCTTCTCGAACAAGTCCGACCAATATCGGAATGGCGCTTTTGGCGGACTTGGCGGCGTACGACTTTGGCTACTGTACCGTCCCTCGACTGATATCTCGGACTCAGAATACGTTTGGTACGCTTGCAAAGTTGGAACGTTATCGAGGCCATTTTTTAAATTGGTACGACACGAGATCGCTTGATCCCCTCCTTCCTCGCTACGTTTCGACCGTCGACAGTGGGAATCTTGCGGGACATCTAATAGTGCTGGGGGCTGGCTTTCAACAAATCATTGACTCCCCGATTGTGTCCCCTCGTATCTTCGACGGTTTGTACGATACGTTGAGTGTACTGCTGCAGGAGACGGCTGCGAATTCGACACACGTTGACGACGTCTCAAAGCGACTTGTCAGTAGTGCTAGTTATCGTCGAATTGAAATGCAGATGGAGATGCTCTCCCGACAGGAAGCTAATTTACAGTCCACGTTCGGTATGCTACCTAAAATAAAGAGCGAAATTGAGGCGATGCAAACCGCGACAACTCTGAATGCAGAATCGGCATGGTGGACTAACGCTTTTAAGCAAACGTGCGACGATCAACTCACGGATTTGCAAACGCTAGCCGATTGGTCCACGATGATATTTCCATCTGAACATACTTGGGCGCATGGCGCTCAGTCGCAAGTCGAACTCCTTACGACATTGCGGATCGAACTGGACCGCAATGGAAAAAACCCGACGCTTCGGTGCATCGCGACGCTACCGGAGTCGGTCTGTCCACTGATTGATTCCATTCGGTCTGGACCTGCTGGAAAGGATGGAAATGAATGGCAGGTGGCCCCGGAAATGAGTGATTGGCTAAACCAACTACGTGCAACAATAATGGCTTCGGCGAGGTTCGCTGCAAAACGCATTCACGAACTGGAGCAACTTAGCACCGAGTGCCGAGAAATGGCGGAGATGGATTTCAGCTTCTTGCAGAGCAAGATGCGAGATCTTTTTGCCATCGGCTTCAATGTGACTGACAACCGGCTAGATTCAGGATGTTACGACCTGATGGCGTCGGAGGCCCGCCTAGCTACGTTTGTCCTCATTGCGCAGGGGCAGCTAGGTCAAGAACATTGGTTCGCTTTAGGCCGATTGCTGACCAGCACTAAAGGAAAGCCTGCACTTTTGAGTTGGAGCGGCTCGATGTTCGAGTACCTGATGCCGCTGCTCGTAATGCCAACCTATGAACACACTTTGCTGGATCAGACCTATCGGTCCGTGGTCGAGAGGCAAATCGAATATGGTAGACAGCGCGGTGTGCCATGGGGAATTTCCGAGTCTGGCTACAATGCATTCGATCTCCATCTAAACTACCAGTATCGAGCATTTGGGGTGCCAGGCTTGGGGCTGAAACGCGGTCTCGCAGACGATTTGGTTATTGCTCCATACGCTTGCACGATGGCATTGATGGTGTCTCCTGCTGCGGCGTGCCGGAATTTAGAGCGTCTCGCTCGCGAGGATCGGGCAGGTGCGTACGGATTCTACGAGGCTGTCGACTATACGACTTCACGTTTACCTCCCGGCACCAGTAGTGTCACGATCAGGGAATACATGGCGCACCATGCCAGCATGAGCCTACTCTCCTTTGCATATGTCCTCTTGGACAAGCCGATGCAGCAACGCTTTAATCTTGACCTCGCATTTAGATCGACCGATTTGCTGCTTCAAGAACGGATCCCGAGAACGACCGTTCCGATCTTCCCGCATGCCAACGAAGCCAACGCAACGCGGACTTCGGCTGCCGAGGATTCAGGCACCATGCGTGTCCTAACCGACCCGGGGGCATCGGTTCCAGAAGTGCACTTGTTGTCCAACGGCCAGTATCATGTTGCCATAACCAGTGCCGGAGGTGGTTACAGCCGATGGCGAGGTTTGTCTGTCACACGCTGGAGAGAAGATCCCACGCGCGATTGCTGGGGAAACTTTTGCTACGTCCGCGATTTGGATAACGGTGCACTTTGGTCGACGGCTTGGCAACCAACGACGGCCATTGCCAAGAAGTATGAAGCCATCTTCACCCAGTCTCGTGCTGAATTTCGTCGAATCGACGAGCAAATTGAGATGCATACGATGATCAGCGTAGCCTCGGAGGATGACTTAGAAGTGCGCCGAACGAAACTCACTAACCGATCGGAACGAGTTCGAAGGATTGAGGTCACCAGTTATGCTGAGGTTGTATTGGCTCCCCAATCCCATGATGAGTCCCATCCGGCCTTTAGCAATCTATTCGTCCAAACCGAACTGTTGCCAGCCCGTGGAGCGATCCTCTGCACGCGCCGGCCCCGTTCCGCCGAGGAGCAACCGCCCTGGATGGTACACATGATGACGGCCACGGGGACCCAAGTCGAGGATACGTCCTTCGAGACGGACCGTATGAAATTCATTGGACGCGGACAAACGACCGCCTCCCCATTGGCCCTTCGCAATCGCATTCCACTTTCCAATAGTCAGGGTGCAACTCTCGACCCGATTGTAAGTATCCGAAAAGTAATTTTATTGCAACCGAACGAAACCGTTTCCATCGACATAGTTACGGGTGTGGCCGAGTCGCGTACGATCGCAAACGGAATGGTGGAGAAGTACAGCGACTCAAGCCTTGCGGACCGAGTCTTTGAATTGGCTTGGACACGAGGCCTCATCATGCTGCAGCAGCTCAATGCTTCCGAAGCAGAAGCTCAGACGTATGGTCGACTCGCTGGCTCCATCATCTATGCTTCGGGATTGCGGCGTGCAAAAGCGAGTGTCCTTATCCAAAATCGGCGTGGGCAGTCAGGCTTATGGAGTTATGGCATATCGGGAGACTTGCCGATCGTACTCGTTCGCATCCGTGATCAAGAGAACCTGGAATTAGTCCGAGAAACTGTCCGGGCACACGCGTATTGGAGAATGAAGGGGCTGAGCGTCGATTTGGTCATTTGGAACGAAGACGACTCGGTCTATCGGCAATCCTTGCAGGAATCCATTTTGGATATTGTTTCGGCAAGTCCCGAAGCAGCTCTCATTGATCGACCAGGTGGTGTTTTTGTTCGTCGAGGCGAACATATGTCGGAAGAAGATCGTGCGCTCCTTCAAACGGTCGCTCGCATTGTCCTTCAGGGCGATGCTGGCACCGTGATCGAGCAGGTCAATCGCCGTGTGCGTCCGGAGATCGCAATGCCGCGCTTCAGACCAGGCAATACACGATTAGAAGTAATCTCCACCCTAGAATCGGCAAAGCATGACCTAGAGTTTGACAACGGAATTGGAGGATTCAGTCGAGACGGTCGTGAGTATGTGGTGACGCTCAAGCCCGAAATGGAAACTCCTGCACCGTGGGTAAATGTAATTGCTAATTCGAAAATAGGCACTGTCATTTCGGAGACCGGAAGTGGTTATACCTGGATCGAAAACAGCCACGAGTTCCGTTTGACAACTTGGAGCAATGACCCCGTTTCGGATACGGCTGGCGAAGCAATCTATCTTCGAGATGAGGAGACAGGCAAATTTTGGTCGCCGTCTCCGTCGCCCGCTCGCGGTGGAAAAACCTACATCACTCGACACGGATTTGGTTATAGTATTTTCGACTATACCGAAGATGGTATCACCACCGAGCTATGCATCTACGTTTCGATCGACGAATCGATCAAGTATGCAAGGCTGAAAGTGACGAACCATTCTGGACGACAACGTAACCTTTCGGCGACAGGTTACTGGGAGTGGGTGCTTGGCGAAGTACGAAGCAAATCGCTGATGCATGTGACAACGGAGGTGGATCCTGTCACGAATGCAATTTTTGCCCGAAATCCCTATAGCCCAGAATTCGCGGACCGGATCGCGTTCGTAGATTGCAGTGAGTCCAATCGGACTATTACCGGCGACCGAACGGAGTTCCTCGGCAGGAACGGAAGTCCCACGAGTCCGGCGGCCATGCGCCGAACGAAACTCTCGAATCGCGTTGGCGCAGGCCTAGATCCCTGTGCTGCCATTCAAACACAAATGACGATCGACGACCATCAGGAAAAGACCGTCATGTTCACGATTGGCGCTGCAAGGAATGAGGAGGAAGCTCGACGACTTATACTCAAAACGCGAGGGACCGAAAACGGTTACAAAGTACTGGAAGATGTCTGGCACTATTGGAGCCAGACACTCGGTGCAGTACATATTGAGACGCCCGATCCATCCGTTAATTTTTTAGCCAATGGCTGGCTCATTTACCAGACACTTTCATGCCGCATGTGGGCTCGATCTGGATTCTATCAATCGGGGGGAGCGTACGGGTTTCGCGATCAGCTTCAAGACGCGATGGCGCTTATTCACGCTGAGCCGAGTTTATTCCGAGAGCAGATTCAACGGGCCGCGTCCAGGCAATTCCGTGAAGGGGATGTGCAACACTGGTGGCACCCACCTGTCGGCAGAGGGGTTCGCACGCATTTTTCAGATGACCTCTTATGGTTGCCTTTGTCGCTATGCCGTTATGTTAACATGACGGGCGACACCGGTTTGCTTGACGAGCAAATTCCGTACTTAAGTTCGCGGGCGCTGCATGAAGACGAAGAAGCCAACTACGAGTTGCCGCAGATTTCGGACGATGTTGGTTCTATCTACGAACATGCGTTGCGAGCCATCGATCGATCCATGCAATTTGGAACGCATGGCTTGCCACTCATGGGATGTGGGGACTGGAATGACGGAATGAATCTCGTTGGGCAACACGGGAAAGGAGAGAGTGTTTGGCTAGCCTTCTTTCTATATGAAGTGTTGAACCAGTTCGCTCTTCTCGCCAGGAGATGTAACGATACCGGCACTGCCGATCGATTAGAGCTAGAAGCGGGACGATTGCGAGGCAATATAGAACACTCCGCTTGGGATGGCCAGTGGTATCGGCGCGCGTACTTCGACGATGGAACCCCACTTGGTTCGGCCGAGAATACGGAATGCCAGATCGACTCGATCTCGCAAAGTTGGTCGGTGCTCTCTGGGGCTGGAACGCAAGATCGGTCAGCGACTGCCATGGAAAGTCTTTACAAGAGATTAGTGCGAAGCGAAGAACAATTAATTCTGCTACTGGATCCTCCGTTCGATAAATCAGACCTTAACCCTGGCTATATCAAAGGGTATGTTCCAGGCGTCCGTGAGAACGGAGGACAATATACGCACGGAGCTATCTGGAGCGCAATGGCGTTCGCAGAGATGGGCGATTCAGACCGCGCTTGGGAACTCTTCTCGCTCATCAATCCAATCCATCACGGATCATCCCCCGCAGCGATAGGCAAGTATCGAGTCGAACCCTACGTAGTTGCAGCCGATGTGTATGGAGTAGAGCCACATATTGGACGAGGGGGCTGGACATGGTACACCGGCTCGGCGGGTTGGATGTACCGCCTGATCATGGAGTCGCTGCTGGGACTGCATTTGGATGTCGACAAACTTCGCTTCCATCCTCGACCTCCCCGTCATTGGCCATTTTTCAAGATGCATTATCGGTTTCGGGAAACCTTTTACCATATTACCGTGAATAGCAGCGGCCTCGGCAACGCGATCAAATCGCTCACGATCGACGGTGTTGTGCAATCGGAGCACGTTGTAAACCTCGTGGATGACAAGGCGAATCATCAAGTGTTAATCGAGCTGGGGTAAACGCAACCGTTAGCCAACTCATCTGCAAGGAAACTGTTGGGCACATCACTTGAAACACTTTCGATCTCATCTCTAACTAACAGCTCAGCCAACTATCACGGTGACTTGCTACGAACACATCATCGGTCAGATGCGGGTATCTTTCAAC
>JAYVPE010000505.1:0-4029 GCA_043757575.1 Pirellula sp. | reverse complement strand
GGTTGCGATGTCTGCCAAATGGTTTGCCCTTGGAACCGTAAACGCGACGTTGAGGTGCCATCTGAATTGGAGCCTTCGCATTTGGATGATAAAACGTCGCTTGAGCATTGGCTGACGATGGACGAAGAAACGTTTCGAAAGTTCTACCGCCATACGCCCTTCTGGCGAACCAGATTACAGGGGATGCAACGCAACGCCATGATCGCAGCCGCCAATTCAAATCGAGCTGATTTGCGGCCCCATATCGAAGCGTTGGCAAAGAGCAGCGACGAAGTGTTGCAATCAACCAGTCAATGGTGCTTGTCAAAACTAAAATAGGTACGGCCTGCTGGGCCTCACTCGGTATAGGTTTGCAAAACCGATTCGGAGTTGACCCAACGCCGCAATCGAAGTATCCGACGAGTTATCAATCTTAGGTTGAATCCCGTACAATCGTCCCTCTAGAGACGTTATATTCGATCGCTTAGGTTTGTGTTAATTTGGAACAAAACGGTGGTTGGGATGCATATGTTTATAAAACTAAATTGCTTGCGGTTTACATTGGTTCTAGTGGTTCTCTGCAGCGACGTGCGCAGTGAGCAATTGCAAGTAGGCGTTGGACGCCGTGTGATCACTCCTGATCCGCTCTTGCCCGTATCCGGCGGAATGGGCCCTACGGCACCTGCAACTGAAAAACGCGGCGAGCTCGAAGCGCGCGCGATCGTATTTCGTAGCGGCCAAACAACCGTCGCTTTCGTTTCTTTGGATCTGCTTGGATTCCCCTCTGTTCTCTGCGACCGAGTCCGAGTTCAAACGCCGCGGATTCCAGCCACAAACATCTTGATCGGTTCGTCACACACTCATAGTGCTCCCGATTGTTACGCATTTCCGGATGGAAAAGGTGGCCATACGGGCGACCTAATGTACATGGACTTGGTCTGCAAAAAAGCGGCAGAAGCTATCAACGAAGCCGTCGATAACCTCCGGTCAGCACAATTGAAAGTTGCTACGGACGAGGCGAAAGGCCAGATTGCCTACAACTACTATGCCCCTGATCTTTACGATCGGCGAATGAGTGTGATCCAGGCGCTCGCAACGGACGGCGCAACGATTGCAACTTTGGTGAATTACGCAATTCATCCCGAGGTTCTTGGATCGAGACTCGGCATTGTCAGTCCGGATTTGATCGGGCCGCTTCGCGATCGATTGGAAGTGGAATCGGGTGGCATGGCGATGTTCATGAACGGCGCTCAAGGCGGCATGGTCACGGCCGACAATCGCAATCTCGACAATCCTAAGGATGCCCTGCGAGGATACTGGCACGACAACCGTACTTGGGACGAATGTCAACGCATTGGAAATACGATGGCCGATGAGGCCATTCGAATCGTTCACGACGCGCCAATCCAGAGTGCCCCCAATTTGTTTTGTGCATCCGTCGATGTGACCTTTCCAGTAGACAACGAGGTTCTTTGGATGGTTATTCAGGGGTCGCCATTGAAATATCCACACAATCGCAATCACAGCATCACGACCCGAATTAACGTCGTCAACTTAGGCAACGCGCAGATTCTAACAATTCCAGGTGAGGCGTTGCCAAATATTGGTTTCTATTTGAAGCGGAAGATGCGAGGTCAGCACAATCTGTTGTTCGGTCTAACCAACGATGCGTTCGGTTACATATTGACGAAAGTCGATTTTGCAAGTTTCCCTCGATACGAGTACATTAGCCGCACTTCATTGGGCGAAATGACGGGCGAGATTCTTATGGAGCGAGCGATTGGACTTGTCGATGACAGTCCTAAGCCTCAATGAGCCTAGGTGGGATCAGACTTCGCGAGTAATCGTCCCGAGATAGAACGGCTGTTGGGCAACGAGCTCCGTTCCATCGTTCAGATAAAATCGAACACGAACGCACCAGGAGATCTTCAACAACCGCCCCTCGTAGGAAAGAGGAGAGTCGGGGAGCGGAACGTGCACTTGTTGCGGAATGGACCAATCCGACGCCGCGAGCGAATTGCCAGTGAGGCGTTGAAAGAAATGGACTCCCAAATCTTCGGTCCCTTTCCCCTCGGTCAGCCACACGACGGAGACTTCCACAGCAGAAATCGAATTTTGTTGAATGTTGGATACGCGATACTCAAACTCGAGGATATCACGGGACATGTAGGTCGGTTGCAGACCAAGCAATCGGATCATGATGGCTGACTGACTGGATTGCTGCGAGCGTGTGGGTACACGATTACGGGGAAACTTCGGCAGTACGATGGCCATCGATTTGCCTCTCCTTCGACAATAATTTTCCAGTGAATTGCATTGTGTAAACTTTGAAACGAGTGCATCGCATCAACGGGAATGGTGACATGGCACTCAAGTTCCAGCGGACGTCCCCAATCGATTCTAGAACGCCCTTGATCCAAAATATTTTGGAGCCGCACAATCTCGCATTCCGTCCTGACATCTGTGCCGAAATGATAGGTACTTTCCTCCTCACATACTAGTCGAATTGAAAGTTTCTTGATGATGAGGCGACCATATTGGACTAAAAGCAGTTTGTAGGTCTTCCCCGGCACCAGCGGCAGATCTTCGATTTCCACGGTCGTCGATCCAATGCCGATCTCTTGCACATACGATCTCAAGAACAACTGCCCAGCGCGCAACCCCACGTAAATTCCAGGAATCAGCAGCATCAATAGTCGAACCTGAACCTCGCCTCGCAAGAAACCTCCGACGGCGAAGACGGAAAAGACAACCATCATCGCATTCCAGGCCATCGCAAATAGCCCGATGGAAATCAAGGCACCTGTTCCCGGCCATTCTCCAGGTAAACGAAATGCCAGTTTTGCACCAGGGCTATCTGTAAAGGGAGTTAGCAGTGGTACCATCGGCGGCAGCAAGTTTTTATAGTGTGGCTTGTTGGGGCGTGAAACTAACCCATGTTTAGCGATAACCTCCCTATGTTCATCGCTGGTCGCGACTTTGAGGACCCGATACCAAAAACCCACAGCTCCCATAACGATAAACGACGCCGTCACGGTCGTCAGCAACCAGAATCCGTACCCAACACGGACGCCGGTAGTTGGCGACAAGAATTGCCAAGCAACCAAAGTGGTAAAGCACATGACGCCGACAAGAAAAAAGGAAGCGAAAAAGAGCGCTTCTCCAAGCGATCCCACGAACCACCAGCCGGACATTCGTCCGCCCCGTTTCTTCCCCCATAGTCGTAGCAGTGGCCTCATATGCAGCAGTGTATTCACAATACCCCGGTTGACCAAGCGGTTTAGTCCAGCAAAAACTCTTCACAGAGCCTGTTATTAAGAAATCTCTGGCGTCCGAAACCTAACCTTTCCAGGTGGCAACGGTTTTTTTATGCCGGTAAAGCTGTCGCCTGCAGCTCGGGGTAAAACGAAACAATGAGTTGAAGCATCGGATCGTAAACTTCCTATATGGTATTCAAACTATGCCTCAATACATCAGTACGTCCACATCGGTCTGTGCCGCAAAGCCTTCGCTGTCCGCTGGAATTATCACGAAACCGTCGGCCTGTGTTGTTGAAGTAAGAACCGACGCGCCGCTGATAGCAACCGGTTCGGCGTCGTTTCCGTCGAGCTTGACACGAGCATAGTCAACTCGCCCGACCATCGAGACTAGCTTGCGTGTCAGCCTCGCCTGAATTCGCCTATAGGGCCAATCCTTGGTCCGGCCACCTAGCGCTCGTATCGCCCGTCCAGCGAAGAAATCATACGCGCAAAGACAGGAAACGGGATTGCCGGGAAGCAAAAAGACCAGGTGTTGATTGAACACACCCATACCTGCTGGACCACTCGGACGCATAGCAATTCCGTGAATCGCCAACGTCCCATATTCCGCCAGAACTCGCGGTGCGTGGTCTTCTAACCCAACGCTCGAACCACCTGACACAAGCACTACGTCAGCCGGTTCTGCCAGAGCTGCAATCAAGGACTCACGATCATCGGGAACGATCCTCGGCATCACAGGCAGGCCACCATCACGAGACACCAGCGAGTGCAACATAGGGCCGTTGGCATC
>JAYVPE010000504.1:0-15281 GCA_043757575.1 Pirellula sp. | reverse complement strand
CCGTAATTCGATCGGATGGAGTGTTACGAACGATCGATCTGTTGATTTGGTTCAAGCGTAAAGAGGTGTTGGCTGTTTACCTATGCTGGTCGCTGCTGGTGGGCGTCGCTGGAAGGTTTGGGGCTAGGTTTTTTCTTTCCGTGTTTAAGACGTTCACGCCACTTCTTTTCACGAATGAGCACCCGTCGCATGGCCTTGTAACATTTAGGGCCACAGTATTTTTGGTGGGGAGCGCGAGGATGGGGATCAAACCGCTCGTAGCAACCAGACACGCACAGAAGTGGGCGAACAACACTCTTGCAACGAGTGGGAATCGGAATCATCTTGGAGGTGGACCAAGGGGAGTTCTGTCCCTGACCGTCAAGTCTCACCGCAGAGCTACTAACTCTGCAGTGAGGCGATTTTGAATGATGCTTCCAGCCAGAGGGAAGCAAACCGGAATCTATCCTAATCCGACTTCCAAAACCGCAAACCACTAACCGCCAGCCAAACCAGCCAAACCAGCCAAACCGTCAATGTGGCTCAATTCCTGATCGGAACCGACATTGGCGTGACCCATCAGGATTGAGGCGACAACAATGTCGTGTTCCTTCGTTGTCGTTGTCGCAAAAGTAGGCGAAGCTGATTAGGTGACCACCGATGATTCGACTGCCATTCTTTAATCTCATCCTTCTTTTTGATCGTTGACGGTGGCGGAAAGGCTTTGTCGCATGCCCTCAAGATCGCTCTTCCATAGCTCGCTGTCGTGTAGCAATAACCGGCAGTTCTCTTTGGCTTGGATGCCCGATTGGTTCCAGGACTATTTCCACAAGCCATAGGAGTAATGCGGGTCTCGCTAATCGCGTTTCGCCTAGCCTTTTCACTGTCTTTAGGTGAAAAACAGTAAACGTCCTTCGATCTCAACAGATACGGCAAAAGGATCTCTTGTGCCTTCTTTCCAACGTAGATCGTTCTATCCTTACCACGCCATGCGTTCTTATGGTCATGCAATCGAACTTGCCAAACGTCTGTTGATCTATCGACCATTCCGGGTTGTATGGAACAGACTTCCCCCGGCCTGCATCCTGTAGCTAGCTGGAACCTGACTATATCCGCGACGATTCGGGGGAGGTGTTCCAACGTAGCATTCACAACCGCTTCGTCTACCGGCTCAACGTCCTCAGTTTCCCATAGATTGGTTCGACCCTCTTTAAGAGGCTCAACCATAGATAGGGCTTCCGCAAGGCTGGACGGTAAGAGCGATTCCGCCGCCGCCCACTTGAACATCCGCTTGATCTTTTCGCACAAGCGATTCACATACTGTCTGGACCTATCACCAGTCCTTGCAATGTGCTCCCTTGTTTCTTCTACTGGTACGCCGAACGACTTGGATTGATTAGAGGCAAGCCATTCCGCCACAAGGCGATTGTACTTTTGCTTACTCTCTTTGCTTCCGTACGTTCCTAGTAGATAGTCCCGTCCGTTCAGACTCACCCTACCCTGGCCGGATGAATGCTTGCGATAGCTGGGCAACCGCATTTCGATAACTCCCTTAAATGGTCCAAGAACCGAACCGGGAAAGTTTCCGTTTCGGCAAGGCTTACATTTGGAGTTTTAGAGAGTTTCAATCAACGTTTGCAACCAGTGTTTTCATTGGTACAAACGAAAGTAGCGAAGACTGGACTTGAACCAGCGACCCACGGCTTATGAAGCCGTTGCTCTAACCAACTGAGCTACTTCGCCAAATCGTGCGAAACCATTGCACACAATGACTTCGGAATGCACTACCCAAAAAATATCATCCCAGCACCGAATTGGCAAGCCTTGTCGCCTGTTGTCGTATTCCTGCCCCATGAAATGCGATTAAAACTACCGAAATGGGTACACTGATTATTAATCGTCCAACAAAATGCATCTTTAGTTATCACCAGAAACGCAAATGGCCCAAGCTGACTTGATTTCGATTCGCTGCGAAGGTAGGCTATTTCGATATCTGCATTACGGTATCGAGTTCGGCGGCATGTGATTGCTTGTTCGCTAACTGCCGTTACTCATTCTAAATTCTAAGTCGCTGCCGGAGCGTTCCTTCCGACGATTGCGGGCGAAACTGCTAAACAGGGCGCGTACGCAACAGTACCCATCTCAAAACTGAAAATCAGGTGTAGCGGGTTCGTAAACGGGCATGTAGCGATAGTATACTTCTAACGTTAAGCACGCCATCGCGGTAACGTAAAGGCGCCCACCGGTAAGATTAGATGGATCGCCGGGAAACCACCAACTGCCAGCCATGTGACCGTCCTTCTCTTGCGAGTTGATTAAGTACTCTCGCATTCGAGTATTCCAGTCTTTCCATTGCTTGCCCCCGACTTGGAATAAGACCTGTGTGCCATAGTAGTTGTAATAGACATCTTTTGGGGATGGACCTTCTTTGGCCAAATACTCAATCGCTTTTATGATCGTCGGATCTGTCTTGGGACGTCCGCGAAAAATTCGCATCAATGTACCGATTGCTGTCATGCTCGCAGTTGGCTTAAGTCCATTGCGATAAACGAACATGAATTCGCCTTTCGAGTGTTGCCGAAGGAATCGATCGATACCACGAACTGTTTCCGCATTGACTTCGAGCTTCGCACCCACCGCGCTCTTCAAAGCCAAAACTTGCCAACCGACAATCGAAAGGTCACCCGGAGACTTGGGATGGTAGTCCCAACCGCCATCGGTATGTTGAGCGAAGATGATGTGATTGATGGCCGCTTGGCAGGATTCATTGAGACTGACATCGGCGGTCATTTGAAGCGCCTCGCAAATGGCCAAGGTGGCGATGCCGTGCTCGTACATTTCGGACTTGGCAACCGATGTGAGCCACGTGCCGCGACCGCTTTGAATCTTGAGATTTTGAATGAGGAAGTAGATTCCACGACTGACTTGATCGCTGTATTCGCCTGCGTGTATTGTATGGCCAGCCCCCATAAAGCAGAGCAACGCAAGACCAGTAGCTGCAATTTCATGTGGGTCTTTATCCATCCCTCCATGGTCACATTCCCCTTGGCACGGCCCCTCTTCAAAACGGACCGTCCACGAGCCGTTGTTGCGTTGGTGCCTGGCGAGGTATGCTAGAGCTGCCTCAACTGCGGCTTCACTCGCGGGGGTTGCCCCGTTGCGTTCGCCGGTAACTCCACGATTCTTGGGCATCCGTCCTTCGAGTGAGGAGCCTGCGAAAGCGGTCCCAGTGACATTTCCATTCGTACCAGATAATCGAATCGAATCGGACAGAGTTTCTGTCGTTTGAGACAGTTGGCCAGGTTCAATAAGGAGCGTGGGTTGTGCGTCTGAGGCAATGATGGAGCTGCTAAAATCCTGAGGTCCAATACCTTTTTCGCCAAGATCGTCGACTTTCTGCGACTCCATCGCAAGTGTTTCCAAAGACTCCGAATCCTCTTTACTTAATCCTGAATCGATCGAAAGCCGACCTCCCGTTCCCGTTCCTGAAATAGTCCAAATTGCCATGATCAGCAGCAGCATTAGATGAACGGCAAAGCTACTGAGTCCGGCTATCCATGGATTTTTGGACTTGGAAGGGTTCACGAATGGCTCGCGGATGGGCGAAAATCTTTTCTTCGAATTTACGGTGGACTGAACTGGCGATTAGATATGTGCCACCAATAGGAATTGCAAATCTATTCTAGACCAATTGGATGCCAATCCAAAATAAATCCATCAGCCGAAACGGGATAGCGTGCGGTTTTTCCTGTAATTTGTCCCATCCAAAACCGTTGGCTAACGCTAGTCGGCTGATTTTCGAATAACAGTCCATTTATGGCAGAGCTAGGGCAGCGCCCGTGATGACTTTGGCTTGCAGTAATGCTCCGCGAAGACTGATTGGCACAGGTCCAATTGTCCAAGGTGCGCAAGAACCTGGTCGGTAATGGCCGAGCGAGTATTGGCATTCATTCATGGGATGGATACCCATCTTGTACGGTAAGACCAAAACGTCGCCAAAGAAGTGCGCGGTAGAGATTACCGGTTGTGCAATGGGTCCCCACTCATGCCCATATCGTTCCAATTGGATGTCTTCGAAATAGAGCGGCTTGTGGCACGCTCCACTTGCCTTCCAAGTCACAGTAGTATCGACGAAATCGCGTCGTGGAAAAGAGCGATCGTCGATGGAACACGTTACCGGCAAGCCCCATTTCTCGCTTACGTACACTTGATCTACATCGCTCAGTTTGTGCAACAAATACGAAGTTTGAGTTCCGTCCGCTCGCTCGATGACGACGGAACCGAGCCTTAGGTCGACGAGTTTGCCTTCCACGATCAATTGCCCATCGTAGGAAAGCCAAGGTCGAATCGGGGCGCTCGCGATAAATCCCATTTTAGTACTCTCCTCTGACCTTGCCTTGTTCTTATAACCTTCGACAAAGCTTGGAGATGAATCAATACGAATCTTGGTAATATCGGAGTCATGTGCATTCAGTCGGATCGAGTCGCAGTCGACAGAGCGCCGTGGAGGCTGTGGGGCGGCGTCAGAGTTTCGCCTCGCGCTGGATCGTGGAGGCTCTTCATTGTCCGACGGAGATCGGTCGTTGCTCTCCTGTTTCGGAGTGCTAGGTCCAGGGAATGGACTCGGTCGGATTTGCTCAGGTTCCAAAAGCGACCTGCTCGGCTTAGTTGGTTGGATGACTTTCGGCTCATTACGCTGTAAGTCGTTGGCAGGGGGCAGGTCTTGAAGAACTAAGTTGAGTGCCGTGCTGGCGTGCGGCTCTTGGAATCTTGCCTTCTGTACGTTGGTCTTTGTCGCAGATCGATCATACCATACTCCGCTCGCCGGTCTTTCCTGGGCTGGTGCTTCTATCGAAACCTCATTATGCGAGGCCAATTGAACATGCGAAAATTGTTGGACGCCATCGTTCGTCTGGCCTCGACCTTCATTGCGATTGCCAGTTGCAGCAAGGTCAAACCCGCTTCTGGGTTCGGAGGACGGCGGACTTGTCGTTGCAACCGAACCCGCAGGTTGATGAATGATCTTCGAAGCAGTAGCCTTTGCCAATATGTCAGATTGGAGTTGAATGCCTTGAGGCGGGAGGGCTTGTGAGTAACTTTGCTCTGCACGAACTGTCCGTAACGAATTGTTCGAGATACCCCATCGCAGTACTTCTCCATTTTGCACTACTTCGTTTCGACGCAGGCTATTTTGAGGAACAACGATTTGCTGAGCGTTTGAAACTTCGGCATTCGGCTTTGTAAAAGGTTGTGGCGACCAACCGATTGGCTGCTGAGCACAACAGTGTGTTGCTGCAACCAAGCCTAAGAGAGCACTGCCGAGTATGGCGGTGCCCGTTGAAAGAGAATCGCGTAGGGCCTGCATGAATGGATGCCGAAGCACCCCATTCTCATGAGTCATCAAACTAGTTGTCTGACAGCGTGGTGAGTTCGGAACTGTAATTTGGAGCTTCTTGCGTAATAGCGATGTCATGGGGGTGATTCTCGCGGACCGTTGCGGCCGAAACCTGGATAAATCGTGCATCCCTGCGAAGCTCGTTGATGGTTTGGGAACCGCAGTACCCCATTCCAGCTCGTAGCCCGCCAACCAATTGATAAACATAATCTGCCAGTGGTCCTTTGAACGGCACACGCCCCTCGACTCCTTCGGGTACCAGTTTTGACAACTGATCCTGTGAACCTTGGCGGTAGCGCTCGCTTGAACCCTTGATCATCGCACCGAGTGAACCCATGCCCCGATAGGCTTTGAATGTTCGACCTTGGTACAGGATCATTTGACCTGGACTTTCAGCGAGCCCAGCAAACAAGCTACCGATCATTACGCAATTGGCACCTGCTACGAGCGCCTTGGTAATGTCACCGCTATAACGGATTCCTCCGTCAGCGATCGTCGGGATGCCTGCTTGCTGGCACGCTTTGGTGGTTTGATAAATTGCGGTGATTTGTGGTACACCGACTCCGGAAATAATACGCGTTGTGCAGATGGAACCTGGACCGATCCCAACTTTGACCGCGTCAGCACCAGCTTTGGCTAAATCTCGTCCGCCTTCGTACGTTGCTACGTTTCCGGCGACGATATCGATTGCCCACTGTCGCTTAATTTGCTTGACCGTTTCGATAACGTTGGCTGAGTGACCGTGCGCGCTGTCGACGATGAGTACGTCCACGCCGCGTGCGATCAGTTGTTCAGCTCGTTCGAAATCGAACATCCCGATCGCGGCACCGACCCTCAGTCGCCCCAGCTCGTCTTTGCAAGCATTTGGGAAACTTCGGATCATGTCGATGTCTTTGATCGTGATCAGTCCTGTTAGTTTGTATTCATCGTCAACCAGTAAAAGTTTCTCCACCTTTTTATCCGTTAAAATTCGCTCAGCTTCCGCAAGCGTTACATTCCCCTGCGCCGTTACCAAATTCTCTTTGGTCATAACCGAGGAAATCGGTAAATCTGAAGACTCGAGGAACCGAAGATCCCGCCTTGTTAGAATGCCTGCTAATCGCCCGTTCGCATCCACGATTGGAATGCCGGACACGTTTTGCTTGCGCATCATGTCTTGCGCGGTCGCGATACTATCCGTCGGAACTAGCGTCACCGGATCCGGAATGATGCCATTGGCCGACCGCTTTACCTTGGTGACTTCTTCTGCCTGAGCCTCGACGCTCATGTTTTTGTGGATTACTCCTAGACCTCCTACCTTCGCTAGCGCGATGGCCATTTGGCTTTCGGTCACTGTATCCATAGGAGAAGAGAGGAGCGGGACGGACAATCGGATCCGCTCGGTCAACTGAGTGCTGACGTCCACTTGAGAGGGGAGAACCTCACTGTATCGAGGCTCGAGAAGGACATCGTCAAATGTGATTCCTTGGTAGGCGAGCTTGTCGTCCATAATATGTGTTTCCTCGATCGGAGCAGTTCTAAGAATTTCGAAAGATCTGGAAACCGTGAGATTATGGCTAAACTAGGCAAATTGACCAGGGCTCGCTTGAAGCAGATTGACCGGGTTAGCTTGAAGCTCAAGTTTAACCGCTCGTGTCCCCAAGGCCACGAGCGCGGGTTTCAGGGAAACGGCCACATACTCAATAAGCTTTTCCGGGCTAGGTGCGGCATTCCTGGGCTAATCGACGAACTCGGGCCCGCCCGCCGCTTCGTCGGGTTAAACAAGCGCCGCTTCGCGGGTTAAACAAGCGCCGCTTCGCGAGTTAAACATAGCGGCCAGAAAAAAAGGAGCCAAAATTGTTAAGGTTTGAGGCCTTGGAAAGCTATTTTGACTGTAGGCCCTGCACCGATTGATCCGATTACAACGATGAACGCGGGTTACTGTCATTTCGACTGCCCGAAGTCTGAACAAGGGAACCGGCTCGTGACAACACGTAAATCCTTACAACGCCCAAGCCGATTCATGCTTCGAATGGCGATCCTAGCGGTTTCGCCATGGTTTGTTGGAGCGCACGCTAATGGTCAAGGGCTTCAATTACCGAATTCGACCCAACCCACTTCGCCACGCAATGGTGTCAGTGCAATCGCCTTCCCGCAATCGACCACCAACTCTCAAAATCCTGGCCTGCAACCATTAATATTGCATTCGGCACCGAATCGGACCGCAGCGCTCGGCACTACAGATGCTCGCCTAGAAACGTATGACATTCCATTAGAATTCGTGGGCGAGGTTGGCGCTAGAATTCAAGCTCAATTCGGAGCTGACAAGCGTGTTCGAGTTACGAACGAGCCAAATACAGGTCGACTCATGGTCTTGGCTCCGGACGCAACTCAGAAGCAGATTGCTCAATTCGTTGAAACCGCCCGACGCCAGTTGGGTAGCCTAGCTATAGACAATCGGGGCAACGTTATTCCCCGAACACTGCAACAAAACCAGTACAAGCTTCAACGCGTTACTTGGCGTGAACTAGAAGACGCGGTTGGACGTTTAGCTGGTTCGAAGCTTACGATTTCGACAAGCAACAATGGCGAGCTTGCGCAACTGAAACTCATCTCGAAGGATTCTGTGCAAGAGGTGATGCAGGTCGACCGCCGTAACAACGAGGTACGACTACAAGGTACTCCAACGAGTGTCATGGGCTGGACGCAAGTGGTCACGGCCATCGATGTCGGTCAAGCAGATCCGTCGCGCCCGACTCAAATCATTCCGATAACACCAGCGACCCCAGAACGCATCGAACGTGCGATCAAACTGGTCAAGCTTGCTACCTACCAACAACCCATCCAAGAGGATGAAACGACCGGTACTGTACAAGTCCGGCCTCGGCCAGGTGACGATGATAGGGCAACAATTATTGCATCGCCGGATGCCATCAGCTCCGGTAGTGGCCTCATCGGCGATGTCGATATTTCGTTTGTTCCTGAGATGGGATTGGTGATCATCAAGGGTAGTAAACGAGATGTACAACGCGTGCAAGAAGTGATAGAGCAGATCAAGAAGCAAAGCGTGGAAACGGCTCCTGAAATCGAGATTGTTCAGTTGAGGCACGTCAACGGGCAAGCGCTCGAGGTCATCCTCAGGGATTTGAACACGAGGGTGTTTACGCCTCGTCAAGGACAGATCGAGATCACTGCATTGGGACAACCCAACGTGTTGCTCTTGATCGGACGCAAAGAAGCCATGTCAGGGATAAAGGAAGTGATTGAAAAGCTGGATACGCCGCTCGATCCAAATAGCCAACTCCGAGTTTTCAAGCTTGTTAACTCGTCGGCCGTGGACGCAGAAGCCCTGGTCAAGGAATTTTTCGGCGAACAGGCAGCAACAGGCGCCGCGCCAGGAGGAGCGGGTGGAGCGGGAGCGGCAAGCAGCCCGACCGGTTTAGCGCCTCGCGTTAAAGTGGTCTCGGACTATCGAACCAATTCGCTAATCGTGCAGGCCTCCCCTCGCGATCAAGCGGAGGTTGCGAAGCTTGTGGCGGATATCGATACCGACTCCAGCCCGGCTGAGAGTGAAATTGAAATTATAGGGCTTCAGTATGCGATCGCCTCGGAAATGCAACCTATCCTGACCTCTGCAATATCCGGTACACAGGCAGCCACAACTACTGGCGGGCAACAACAACCACAACAGCAACAGCAACAACCTGGTGGCAATGCAAACACATCGACTAGGGCCAGTGTTCCAAGCAGCCGCTTGACCGTCAGCGGCAACTCGGGATTGTTGTCCGGCGTCGTCATCAACAATAGCCCAACGATCAACGCATTGATCGTGCGTGCTCCGACCAAGACCATGCCATTGATCAAAGCGCTGATCAAACAACTGGACATCCCCTCTCGCGTTGAGGCCCGTATCAAGGTCTTTGAAATCCAAAACGGCGATGCTTCTACGCTTGCAACGGCGTTGCAGCAAGCATTCGGTTTGCCGACAACCCAATCAAACAACCAGGTTAACCAAGCCAACGCAGGACTCGGTGGACTATTTGGTGTTCAGAACCTTGCAGGACTTTCCGGCGGCGGTGAAAACTCACTCGTTCCGTTACGCATCGCGACCGAAACACGTACGAACTCAATTATCGTATCGGGTTCGCAATCCGATCTCGAAGTTATTGAAGTACTTCTTTATCGACTAGACGAGGACAATTCGAAGCAAAGAATTACAGAAGTTGTCTGGCTACGAAACAGCTCGGCGGCCGATGTGGCAACGGCAATAACAAACCTGATAACTACTCAACGGACAAACTTGCAAGGCATCACGGCACCACAAGGGATTGGGGGGGTGCAACAAGGCGCGATCTATAGCGTCATCGAGCGAACCGATCGAGAAGTTTATGTGGTCGCGGAAGCCAACACAAACAGCCTCATCATCAGCGCTATGCCGCGCTACATGCCTATCATTCGACGTGTCATCGAAAGTCTCGATCGACAACAACCAATGATCGCAGTTGAAATCTTGATTGCGGAAGTAACGCTGGAAGATAATTTTGATTTAGGAACGGAATTTGGACTCCAGGATTCTTTGATATTCGATCGCAACAGTGCGAGTGGGGGAACACTCACAAGCCCCGCGTTCAATGTGAATAACACGCCTCTCTCGGTAAATACGCCAATTGCTCAACAGCGACTTACTAGAAATGTTGCAGGACAAGGCGCATCGGGGTTTGCACTTGGTCGTACTAATGCAGCCCTCGGGTATGGGGGACTAGTATTGGCTGCCGGTAGTGAATCCGTCAATATGCTCTTTCGAGCTTTGCAGGATGCAAACCGCATTCAGATCTTGTCTAGACCTTCTTTGTTAACGATCGATAACAATATCGCCAACGTACAAGTTGGGCAACAGGTGCCAAGAATTGGCGGTTCAACTCTTAGCAATACAGGAACACAGCAGAGCATAACAGACGTACCGGTCGGTTTGCTCATGCAGATCCAACCCCGTACCAATCAAGACGGCCTCATCAATATGATCGTGGCCATACAAAAATCCTTCCTAGGTCCGATTGCCGACGGCGTACCAATTGGAGTTGATTCTTTAGGCAATCCAATCCTTTCTCCGATCATTAACATTACCCAGGCTCAAACTCGAGTTACCGCATACGACGGACAAACCGTGATCTTGTCTGGTTTGATCACCAAGAGTCGAACCACTCGATCGAAGCGAATCCCGTGGTTAGCCGATATTCCATTGGCCGGTGCCCTCTTCCGGTTCGATAGCCAGACCGAGAAGCGTACCGAGCTTCTAGTGGTTATGACACCGCGCGTCGTCAATTTCAACGACGATGAAAAGATTCAGACAATCAAACAAGTTGAGTCGTCACGCATGAGCTGGTGTATGGCGGACGTGTTAAACGTCTATGGCGACGTTGGCCTTTCGCCTGGTAACGGTCTTTGGGGGCCTGCTCATTCGCCGGTGATCTTTCCGGATCTACAGCCAACAGTCGATTCCACAAATAGTCGTGGGCAGCATAGCATGATTATTGGCGAGCCCGATCCCATGATTAATGCACCCGGCGTTGAGATGCTTGACGGCTACCCAATGAACGCGCCCGTTCGTTCCAACACCAATGGAGGCAGAACGTTGATCGATTCGGCAAACCAGAGTTTCGATCAACAGAACGTGAATCCTGCATCGCCGATTCAAAATTCGTCGTATCAACAAAACGCACAGCAAGGCGCCTATGGAGTTGCACCCGCCTCCTACCAACCTATTGCGCCACCAACAGCTCGCGTTGCGAACGGACGGTAGATTTCATGTGAGCGGCAATCGTATTGCCGCTCACTTTGTAGCGGAATCAACGCGAGCCGTGGGGTGTTGCTCGGCCTACAAATCAAAACTCGAAGCGCAAGCGAGGGAAATCATAACCCGACGCGTGAGCGAGGGCCCAGAAGCAAAACCCCTCCCTTACCGGCTTGTTGATTTAATTAGCCGCAACGCGTTAGCGTCGGTTCACTCACCAACAACCGGGGCTAACGCCCATCGGCTAATTACTATTTCTGAAAATCACATTAAATCAACAAGCCGTTACGCGTCGGGCTGTGAAAAAACCCAAAGGCAATCATTCCTCGGAATCGATCATGAAAATCAACTCAATGTACTTCGCCCAAAAAACCCTTGTCCGCTGCACACTGTTTGCGATGGCACTGTCCACAGTTGGCTGCGAAACTCTAATGACCGATTCCGCGGCGAGCAAGAAAAAGAAAAAGGACTCGAGCTGGTTTTCCATCAAGAAAAAGGAATATCAAACACCGCAAAGTATGAACGTGACATGGTCGCACGACATACTAACTCTGCCTGGCAAAGCCGCAACACGAGGCTTCGGAGGACGATTCTACTTTTACGACGACAAAACCAAAGCCATCCCTGTCGAGGGGGACATGGTTGTGTACGGTTTCGATGACACGAACAAACAACAATCGACTGAGGACCTAAGTCAAGCCACGAAACGTTTTCGATTTACTGCCGAACAATTCACTACCCATTTTACCGAAGGCGAACTTGGGCCTTCCTACAGCGTGTGGATTCCGTGGGATGAAGCCTATGGCGCTCCAAAGAAAATCATGCTCATTCCGACCTTCCTTACCAAAGAAGGGCGAATCGTTCGCGGCTCGGCCGCAAATCTAAATCTTCCAGGAATTACCAAGAACGATCCCAACGAGGCGAGCGTTCAGCAAGCCTCGGTCGTAACGAAACAGTCCATATCCAATCGAATGATTGACAAGCGAAATTCTGATGTTTCGAGTCCCTCGAGCGGATTGCGATCCACAACCATTCAAGTTCCATCCAACTCGCTTGGGCGACAATCGCACTCGCCACAATTTTCACAAAACTTGTCGGAATTGCAGAGTCAATTTCCGGTTGCTCCATCCAACGTGCAACCGAATCAGAATGGGTTGAACCAAACGGGATCCATGAATGCATCGATTGCAAATCAGCAAAATCCGTCTTTTCAATCAACCACTGTTCCTGCCACTGCCTCGCAGATCGTTCAAAAGGGACTGAATAACCCAAATGCTAACGGGTGGGCCGTGCCTCAATACGCTCCGATGGATTGGTCAGGACTTTTACCTCATTCCGCACCGAATCAATTCCAGGTTCCAACTTCACAAGGCGTTCAACCAGCCTCTTTTGTGACTCGGTAGAAACCTCACCACGAAGCACAATCGTCTCTCCCTCAAACGACATTTTTACTCCTTGGAATTTTTTCGGGAGAGGAATTCGAGTTAAGCGTTTTTGAGCGTTGGTTGCAATGGTGGTAAAGGTCGAGCGATCGATCTCGATGTCTGGTTTAACAATCGGTCGAATCATTTTTTTCGCCTGCGCAGACGAGTTGGCTGAACCTCCGAGGCTACCTCCTCCTAGACCACCCAATCCACCGAGTCCACCAAGACCTCCAATTCGGCCCCCTCCAAGTCCACCTAGACCACCGCCTAGACCGGCATTTATGCCAGTCGCGCCAGCAGTGTTGCTAAACGCGTTAGCTCCAAACGCACTTCCAGCGGTTACCTGTCCTGTTGTTCCCGGAGTTGCACCCGAGACGGCCGAACCGTTGTTAAAGGCCGCAGAAGGATTGAGAGTGGTAAGCTCTAACCTAGACTGCCCTGTAACCCCCGCTCCGCCGAACGAACCTGGCAGTTTACTCGAAGCAGCTCCGGTCGGACTCCCAAATCCAGTTGCTCCAGTCGCTCCAACTGCCCCCTGTGTTTGCCCGGTGAGCTGAGCCTGGACAACCCCTATCGAGAATACCAACGACAGAGCAACTCCAAACGACGCATTGCGTAAGAACGAGAACTTCATGCTAAGCCCAACTGACTGGTTAAACATTTTGGTCGGCGAGAATGAATTATACGGTTGTTCACGAAGAGTGCGATAATAATCAATGCAAGCAATTGCTTTTTTATATCGATTTTCTTGCATTCCCGGTTAATATCGAATCGGCCGCATGGGAGGCTGGACTCGAAGCAATCAAGTGACGCTTGCAATGCATGCACTGGTTGTTCACACAATGCGATCTGTACGAAACATTCGCATTGTAGGATCGATGGCAATAGCCAATGACCTTGGTAGCGGTTCGGCGCGAGCCGTCCGGTGAAGTGCGAGAAACTTAACGCAATTACCGTTAGGATAGTGGTCTCGGAACTGTGAAATAACGATCCTAAGCGAATTCTCTAGTCTTGAAATCAACGTTGAAGCAAAAAATTATCCTCGTCGCTGGTACTCGACCCGAAGCGATCAAAATGATCCCGCTGTATCGCGAGCTAGAAAAATCCAAATCGATCCAGCCATTTTTTCTTTCGACTGGGCAACATCGTGAAATGCTCGATCAAGTATTCCATGCTTTCGATTTCAAACCCGATCACGACCTGAGTTTGATGCAGCCCAACCAAACTTTGCCGGAGCTAACCTCGCGAGCCATTACTGTAGTCCATCAGTTCTTGGCGGAAACGAAGCCGGCTGCAATCCTGGTTCAAGGTGATACGACGTCCGTATTTTCAACTGCGATAGCCGCAACTTACGCTCGTGTTCCGATCGGTCACGTGGAAGCTGGACTTCGCACCTATGACATGAATTCCCCTTTTCCCGAAGAGATGAACAGAAGACTTACCTCTCCATTGTGCCGTTGGTCCTTTGCTCCCACCGAGCAAAGCCGAGACAACCTCATCCGCGAACTCATCCCTGCCTCAAGCGTCCACGTTACCGGCAACACGGTCATTGATGCACTTCTTTGGATGCAACAAAAAATTCAAGCTCAAGCCGAATCCATCGAGCAGCGAACTAATCGTCTTCGAATCCCGAAGTTGTTTTCAGATTCGTACATTCATGGCACGACTGGGAAACCTTGGATTCTTGTTACCGGACACCGTCGTGAGAGTTTCGGTTCGGGTTTCGAATCCATTTGCATAGCATTGCTTCGGCTCGCTCGAGAGCATCCAGATCTTGGAATCCTGTATCCAGTGCATCTCAATCCCAATGTACGTGAACCGGTAAATCGTTTGTTGAGCGGGAACCCGAGGATTGTATTAATTGAGCCGGCTGGTTACGAAGATTTTATTTTTTTGATGGATGCGTGCCGACTCATTCTGACCGATTCGGGAGGCGTTCAAGAAGAAGCGCCGACTCTCGGTAAACCAGTGCTAGTAATGCGAGAGACGACCGAACGGCCTGAAGGGATTGATGCTGGAACGTGTTCTTTGGTAGGAACAGATCCTGACAAAATTTGCACCGAAGCGGCGAGGCTGCTAAACGATCCGAATGAGTACAGTCGACGTGCAAGGCTTCGAAACCCATACGGCGATGGTCAAGCAAGTAAACGCATCCGTGCGATTTTAGAAACGTCCTTTCCGTAACTGTTTTTATGACGATTCAGAGTGTGAGATGATTGCAAGTATATCGTTGGACCTAGACAATAAATGGTCCTACATGAAAACCCACGGAGATGCTGGCTGGGAGTGTTTTCCGTCGTATTTCGATATCGTCGTCCCCAGGGTCTTGAATTTATTCGACGAGCTCGGCATGACCATCACTTTTTTCGTCGTGGGTCAAGATGCCGATCGCAAAGAAAATTATCGATCGCTGCGTTCGATCGCAGATTGCGGTCATGAGATTGCCAACCATTCGTATCATCATGAGCCTTGGTTGCACCTCTACACCAAGGAGAAGATCATTGAAGAATTCGATCGAAGCGAAGAGTGTATTGAGCGAGCGACTGGCCAAAAGACAATTGGGTTCCGAGGCCCTGGATTTAGCTACTCGCCGGATGTGCTACGAGTACTTTGCGATCGGGGATACCTTTACGACGCTTCCACATTTCCCACGTTTTTAGGGCCAGTGGCGCGTGCGTACTATTTTTTCCACAGTGGGCTCGGCAAAAAAGAA
>JAYVPE010000503.1:0-4041 GCA_043757575.1 Pirellula sp. | reverse complement strand
GCCCCGGCGGTCACTGTCGCCGTGCCGGAGTGTGTGCCCCCGCCAGACAAAGAGAAATGCCCTCCGACTTGGTTCACAGTCACCTGTCCAGAGTTGTTGAAGGTGCCCGAAACGCTTCCGCTGCCGCTGGAAACGTATAGGTACCCACCGGCGTTCCCGAACGAGCCGCCATTAACGGTAGTAATCGCCGGGTCGGTAGCACCGGATTGATGCGTATAGCTGCCCGTTACCGTATTGTTGAAAGTGCCGGTATCGATCACCATCTGTCCGGCACTTTGAATGAAAATCCATTCATTGTTGAACGTTGCATTTTGCAGACTGCGTGAAGATGGGCCTGAGAAAATCCAGGTTCCTTGATTGGCGAGGCTGGTGGTTGTCAAAGCACTACCGATCCTACCGCTGGACCAAGTGCTTACCGAGCCGATGGGGGTCGTGATTGGGGCATTGCTCGACAAAGTACCACCACTAAGATCCAAACCTTGGCTAAAAATACTGGCGTTGGTAATCGTAATGGTGCCGGAACTAAATGCGATCTTTTCAGAAGCGGTGATACTTCTCACTGTTGTCGTGCCTGAAACTGTAATCGTGGGTGTGCCGACCAAATCCGGGACGACTGCGTCGTCGGCCGCAGATGGCAGCGAGTTCGTATCCCAGTTATTTGCGTCGTTCCAGTTCAACGTAGTCGCTCCTCCGTCCCAGGTCACGGTGGCAAGAAGCGCCCTCTCCTCAAGCACCTCAAAACGTGGCTGCAAGGATTGTCTCGCTAGGGCCACACGCAGTTCGTGTCGGCGTCGCGATCTGCTGATGAAAGTATTTTTGTTCGATTGCGAGCGTTTGCGGAAAAACATGTTTCGGAAGTCTCAAATCGTGAAGTCGAATTTCAAACAACAAACTTCATACAGCTTCCATGCCGTTTACGGTATTCAACGTGATGCCAATCTCGATGTAGCGCGAATCTCTAAAATCCGTGTAGGCACCGAACCTGGGGAAATAGATACCGCAGTCCATAGGATGGGCAGTACGCATCCTAGCTTAGCCAGTACCCACCAATGCGGATTCGGTTGCGAATTGTCCGAAAGAAAATCGAAAAAAGATTGGATTAGGTCTGGGCCGATAAAAATGCGCTGCTTCGACTCCACCTTCCCTTGGTCAAGGTTATTGAACCTCTTAAACCATTGCATCGCTTGAGTGCGGGGACAATTGACCACCACGGTCAAGGCTATCTCGAAAACGATCAGCAATCGCTTCATGATGCCGTCCAATGCCTTCCCGACGGACCGTTATTCTATTAAACCAAAAACCATGATGTACCTAAATTTTTCGGTTGTTGGTGTGAGGGACCAATCTACTAAATGTGAACAAGCGACTTGCCCAAATTGTCCCCTTTAAACAGACCAATGAATGCGTCGGGTGCGTTTTCGAGGCCTTCGGTGACGGTTTCTTCCCAGATCATCTGGCCGGACTTGATCAATGGCGAAACGTCCTTGATGAACGACTGGAAGTCATTTATGTGATCGCGAACGATGAAGCCCTGCATCCGTAGACGCTTGCTAATAATCTTGAATAGGTTGCGAGGTGCCGCTGGCGGCTGCGTGGCATTGTAGGTTGAGATCATTCCGCAGCACACGATGCAACCAAAATCGTTCATGTGATCAATGGCCGCTTCGAGATGGTCGCTGCCGACGTTGTCGAAGTAGACGTCGACGCCGTCCGGAGCGAGTTTGCCGAGTTCTTCGGTGAGATTGTCCGTGGCCTTGTAATTGATCACCGCGTCGACGCCAGCTTTCTCCTTGAGCCACTGGATCTTCTCGTCCTTGCCAGCGCTGCCGATGACCTTGCAATCGTTGGCCTTGGCAATCTGGCAAACCATTGAACCGACGGCCCCCGATGCAGCCGAAACGAACACGGTGCTGTTGGGACGCAATTTTGCGATGCGTTTGAGCCCGACCCACGCGGTCATGCCCGTCATGCCCAGTGCGCCCAGGTAAGCCTGAATCGGAGCAAGTCCCGGATCAAGTTTCTGCACTCCTTTGCCGTCGGACTTCCAATATTCCCGCCAACCCAGATTTCCGAGAACTTGATCGCCCAATTCAAAATGTTTGTTATTCGATTCGATGACTTCGCCGATGCAGCCACCCTCCAGCGCTTCACCGATCTCAAACGCTGGTACGTAGCTGTCGCCTGCTTTCATCCGTCCTCGCATGTAGGGATCTACCGACATCCATTGATTGCGGACGAGAATCTCGCCGTCACTGATTGGTGAAAGTTCAGCAGTCGCGAGTGAGAAGTTGTCTTTCGTCGGAACCCCGTCGGGACGCGACGAAAGTTCAATTTGCTTGCTTTGGAGAGCCTGAGAAGTTTTGCGGCTCATTTCGTTTCCTTCGGACCGAGGTGGATCAGTTGCTTGTTGACGAATTCTAGAATGCCCAGATGCGATAGTTCGCGTCCGTAACCCGAGTTCTTGATACCACCAAACGGCAATTCCGCTTGAGATTTGGTGGGTTGATTCACGAACATCATGCCGGTTTCGATTCGCTCAGCTACGCGACGACCACGGGCAATGTCTTTGGTGTAAACACTGCCGCCAAGTCCATAGGAGGAATCATTAGCAAGTTCTATCGCGGCTTCTTCATTGTCGACGACGTACACCGTCGCGACCGGCCCGAACAGTTCTTGGTCGTACGTTGGCATGTCGGGAGTGACGTCCGTAAGGATTGTTGGGTTGAAGTAAGCACCTTCGCGATCTGGCCGATCACCGCCCAGGAGCACCGTCGCCCCCGCGTCGATGGTCGCTTGCACTTGCTTTTGCAAATTCACCGCCGCATCTTCAGTCGACAGCGGCGACAGCGTCGTGTCGACGTCCATCGGGTCGCCCATTTTCAAGTTCGACATCGCTTCCTTGAAGCCTTCCAGAAACTCGTCCGCGATGGCCCGCACGACGATGAATCGTTTGGCCGCGACGCAGGATTGGCCCGCGTTGACTATACGGCCTTTGACTGCCAACTCAATCGTCTTTTCGAGGTCGGCGTCTTCCAGAACAATAAACGGATCGTTGCCGCCCAGTTCCAACACTGACTTCTTGATATACTTTCCCGCAAGTGCCGCGACGGCCGCCCCCGCCTTTTCACTGCCGGTCAACGATACACCGCGAACACGTTTGTCCGCAATAATCAACTCGACAAATTCCGAGGGAATGAACAGGTTCGTGTAGACGCCATCGGGCAACTCGCAGTCGGCGAACAGTTCGGCAATCGCTGCGGCGCATTGCGGTACGTTGCTGGCATGTTTCATCAGAACTGTATTGCCGGCCATGATATTTGGCGTAGCGAAGCGGACAACCTGATAGAACGGAAAGTTCCACGGCATCACGCCCAGCAATACACCTAGCGGTTCGTGATGTAGATAAGCGTTGGCGTCGACCAAGTCCATCGGCTGGTCGGCCAGAAACTCTTCGGCACCATTGGCATAAAATTCAGTGATCTTTGCGCAATATTCGATTTCCGATTCGCTTTCCAAGATGCGTTTGCCCATGTCCAGAGTGATTAGTCGGGCAAGGGATTTGCTGTCGGCTCGCAACAGCCCAGCGAACTTTAGCAATACCTTCTTCCGCTGAGCAAACGATGTTTTACGCCAGCTTTTATGGGCCGTTTCTGCTTTTTCGATTGCGTCGACGACTTCGTTTTTCGTTAAAGCCGGGAATGTTTCGATCTGTTCGTTGGTTGCGGGATTGATACTGGTGATGGTCATGGGTTTCCCTTTATTAGAAATATATTGTTGTTTCTAAATATTAGCGGATGCACCCACACAAAAGAGGCTAGATTCTTCAGTCGCCTTTTTTTCTGCGAAAAGTGGCTCCCTTAGGATGAAAGTGGTCGAAACCGTGAAAGTTTACGTTTTCTATTTGAGCGTGATTACAACCCTGCTGCGATCAACTCAAGGTGAACGTGTGCTTGTCGTCACTCCAACCTGGTTGATCAACGGCCAATTCAACAGATAGACGTAGACGATGGCGGAATGTAACTCCTTCTGGTTTGTCGACAA
>JAYVPE010000502.1:0-4050 GCA_043757575.1 Pirellula sp. | reverse complement strand
GGAAACTACATCCAAATGCGCGAATATCGTGCCATAATGAATGATTCTGAAAAAAGAATCCAAAGTAGATGGCATTGGGCTAACGCCCATCGGCTAATTACTATTTTTGTAAATCACATTAAATCAACAAGCCTTCTCACTTGGAAACGAGGAGCTCCGACGCTCTGCTTCGTCGTCTTGCAGACACTTTTTAGTATTTAACTTGGCATTTTGGGCAGTGAAAGGTGCCTCGCTGTGCTTGGACGATGCGTTCAATGATCCCCGTTCGACATGTCTTGCAGGAATTGTTTTCTCGGTCATAAACGCGATGTTGGTTTTGGTAATTGCCTTCGCCGTTGACTGCATTGCGGTATGTGCCATCGGTGAGCGTCGAACCTTCATTTTCGATCGCTTCGTAAAGGATTCGAATCGTTTCACGGTGTATCCGTTTCCAAATCGATTTCGGAATGGCATTACATCGGGACAGAGGATGTACTTTGGCCGCATGAAGAATTTCAACAGCATACAGATTCCCAATACCGCAAACTACTTTTTGGTCCAATAGTGCGACCTTAACCTCACGGTTGATCTTGCAAAAGCGATCTACGAACGTTTTTTGATCCACAATGGACGCATCTGGACCGAGCTTATCCGGTCCGAGATATTGCTCTATTTGGTCCGATGACCAGAGGCAAACAGTACCTAAACCGCGTCTATCCCAGTAAAGAAATCGGTCCACGGTGGCCCCCTGTAACTCGAAAACCATCCGCGTATGTTGTTGGCTGGGAGGATCCGAGATCATTGCGATCCCTGCCATTTTTGGCTGCATGACGATCGAATCACCCGTGCTGAGCCGGATCAAAATTCGCTTTGCAATTCGATCTACAGCCAGGATCTTTGCGTCCAAAGCTCGCTTACGGAACTGCTGGAGGGTTGGCTCTATCTTGATCGGACGGAAGGGAATGACCGGCTCGTTAATTGCAGTGACAATGCCGCCGATTGTCGGCATCAGGCCGCGGCGCATGGTCTCAACCTCAGGTAATTCAGGCATGCTTTAATCGTGTGGTTTTTTGTAGACTTTCTCAGGATCAACGACACGCATTTGGTCAACAACAAAGGCCCCGTCGGAAACATTTCGGAAAAAGCAGCTAGCATAGCCTTCGTGGCAAGCGGCACCGCTTTGTTCCACCAAAAGTAGAATACAATCGGCGTCGCAATCAATTCGAATCTCGATCACCCGCTGACGATGCCCACTCTCTTCGCCTTTTCGCCATAGCCGTTTGCGAGAGCGACTGTAGTACGTCGCAAATCCGGATTGTACTGTTTCCTGGTAAGCTTCCAAAGTCATCCATGCGAACATGAGGACTTGCTTTGAGGTCGCGTCCTGTGCAATTGCGGGCAATAAACCATTGACGCCCCTCGCAAAATCAGGCATGCTCATTGCCAGGGTCGTTTCATGATCTCGTGAGCGATGATCGCCATCCGCAGCGATTGAGGGTCACGCAACTGAGCGACTAAGGATGCGGACGAAACCTTGGCTGTAGGTTGCACTTCGGCCAGTGTTGCGGGGGTCTCCTGAAGCCTTTGTTCTTTTTTTGCTTTCTTCTTGGGAGGCGACTTGGGCTCTGATGGTCTCAGACTACCTATCTCGTGCTGGAAGACTTGTTGCAAACGCGACTTCATCCGCTCATCCGCTTGATCCACACCACCCTCAAGCGAGGTGGATGGAAGACTGGAGGATAGATTGCCAACGGTGGCAGCGTATGGCTTGGAGTAATCGTCAACCTTTGCATTCGGAATAGGATCCTGCTGTTGCAAACGAGGGGGCGGTGCCGAGCGAGTGGGCGCCGGAACAGGCTTGACGACTGGGTGACTATTAGAGCGTTGCTGTTGTCGTTGCTGTCGGCGCAGTGCAGCTTGTTTTAAGAAATCGTCGAGGTCATCTGCCATGTTGGATTCCTTGGATTTATTAGCACGACGCGCAAGCTAGTGATCGTGCTATGGTGGTTATTCACTAGCTTGCGCGTCGTGCTATTTAACGCACGCGGCTCGCGGGTTTAATTGGATCTGGTTGGATTGGAGGGGCCGGTGGTGCTGGTACCCGCGATGCTTTGTCGCATTTCTGTGTCAGCGGTAATATTGCGTAGCTTGTAATAGTCCATAATGCTGAGTCGGCCGCTGAGCAATGAGTCTGCGATTGCCTTTGGAACTTCTGCTTCGGCCGAGACCACTTCAGCCCGGCTTTCCTCGATCTTTGCAATCATTTCTTGTTCAGTAGCAACCGCTTCTGCTCTTCGGCTTTCGGCTCTGGCACGGGCAACCCGCGTGTCTGCTTCGGCGCGGTCCGCTTGAAGTCTTGCGCCAATATTTTCGCCAACGTCGATATCGGCGATGTCGATCGAAACGATTTCGAAGGCTGTTTGATCGTCAAGACGGCTTGCGAGAACCGCTTTGGAAATGACGTCTGGGTTTTCCAAAACGATCTTGTGACTTTCCGAGGAGCCGATGGCACTAACGATCCCTTGGCCAACGCGAGCGATGATCGTCTCTTCTGTGGCCCCACCGATGAGTCTCTGTAAATTGGCGCGGACTGTAACTCTCGCCTTAACTTTGAGTTGAATCCCATCTTTTGCAATGGCATCAAGAAAGGCGACAGCACTTCCTTTGGGAGGGCAGTCAATTACTTTTGGATAGACGCTGGTTTGGACGGCATCCAAGACATTGCGACCGGCGAGGTCGATCGCCGCCGCTTCGCGAAACGACAATGTGATTTGTTTGCTTTTCCGAGCGGCAACCAAAGCTCGAATCACTTGAGGCACATTCCCCCGGGCCAGATAGTGGGCTTCGAGTGCTTTGGTGGTCAAATCTTCGTCGCGAATGCCAGCTTGGACCGCCATGATCTTGCCTCGAACGATGGTTTTGGCATCAACGCGTCGGAACATCATCCCGAGCAAATCGATGACCGAAACCTTGGCCCCGGTCATAACCGATTGAATCCAGAGCCAAAAGTAACGCGAAAAAACGGCCAGGATGATGATGCCGAAAACAAAGACGAACAATCCGAAAACAAACAGGATTGTAAAGAGTACGGGATTCATAGTGTGGCGGTTTCTGGCTGGGGAATAAGGCAATCTTGCAACTGTAAGCGAAAAACTCACTCCATGCGAGTCGCTTTCGAAACATCGCCCCCCATGTAAAACTGCAAATCCGTTGGAGTTCCAGATTGATCGTATTTGAGGGTCAGTTTTCCAGCGGTGTATTTTAGCCCAAACTCTTCAGAGCTGTGCGCTATCAGCTCGAGTGGTGTGCCAGAAACCGAAAAGAATAGTTTACCGTCTTGTTGTGTGATCTCCCACAAACCGCCGCCGACACGTACGTACTTGCCAACAATTTTGGCTTGCTGTTCCTTGGTGAGGGACACAATAACCGTGTCATACGGCTTTTCTGGCTGAATAATGGTTTCTGATGGAAGTTCTCGAAGCCAAACATTTCGATAACGCACCGGATTGCCATGATCTTGGAATGAGAGAGGTAATTTTTCTGGGCCTGCCTCATAGGGCTTATGCTGCAACCACGAGGTCGGTCCGAGAGGTCGAACATTGTCTTGAACCAAAATACCGTTGTGTAGCACCGTGATGCGTGCTTTCTGAGCAACTTTGCCGTCTTGATAGGACGGGCGTCGGAAAATGATTTCATACGATTGCCATTCGCCTGGTTTGCGGCTGGCATTCACCAGAGGCGGATACTGACCGTAAACAGAAGCAGCTTGTCCATCTGCGTAAGTCAAATTGTCGAATGAGTCGAGTACCTGAACTTCGAATAACCCTTGAAGGAAAACGCCGCTATTACCGCGGCCTTGGCTCTTTCCCTCGACTTTCTGTGGTGCCGCCCACTCGACGTGCAATTGAACATCTCCGAACGATTTGGCGGAAAAGATGTACCCACTGCCTGGTACCGATTCCATAACTTCGTCTTTAACGATCCATTTGGCGGGTCCACCGTCTGAAGAACGCCATTCGTCTAGATTTTTTCCATTGAACAGGATAACGGCATCGGAGGGAGCAGCGAGTG
>JAYVPE010000501.1:0-4060 GCA_043757575.1 Pirellula sp. | reverse complement strand
ACCAGTGCTCGCCAACAAAAATGCCTTCCAGCAATACATTGTTCCTAGGCAGTGTGCCGCCAACCACCGCAAAAACAACTTCGGACGAATCCAAAAGTGACGGTTGGAAATTCGGACAACCGCAGGGGCCCGCCTTTATTTTGGACGTCAACCGATCGAATTCAATAACACAATTCTTAGAAATGGGGTCGGTAAGTATTGTTGAGACGCGTTCCGTCGATCCGGGAGAATCAGGAATCGTCTTAATGACAAGTAATGTCGGGCCTGTTTTTGCCATCGCGCCGCGCGGACCATTCCAGGATGCCGTGCTTGGTTTTTCCATGGTTCAAGCGACTGGCCAAGGCGTTGGTGTAAACACCGACTGGGGCATTAAACGCAGCTTCCCAGTGTTTGTCTATTCGATGGTCGAGTATCTGGGCGGTGGTATAACGGAGTCTTCCTCCCCCACCGTTCAACCGGGCTGGCCGATCGGGCTGGTGCTTTCCAAACGTTTCAAAGACTTCAGAGTCATGGCGCCAGACGGCCAATCGACGGAGATTATGCGAGGCGATGAAAGCCGTTATACCTTTACGAAAACGGAAGTACCTGGCATCTACCAAGTATTCGCGAAAGGAATCGAGAAACCTGTGGAGTCTTTCTGTGTCAATCTTTTTTCTAGCCGTGAAAGCGATCTTACAGTAGCCGATTCGGTAAAGATAGGATTCGATAAAGTGGCCGCCTCGGGCACCACCATTCTAGCGAGAAAGGAAACGTGGCGCTGGATATTGTTGTTTGGGTTGGTATTGCTAGTTATCGAATGGATCGTCTTTAATCGCCGTGTTTTTATTTGATCGAGTCGGCAAAATGTCCACCCAAAATGGATTCGCGAATCGCGAAAGTAATATCATTGAACAAGCATTAAACTTTTTCTGGTACGGTGCTTGGTTTGCGATCCCCATGTCAATCGGCTGTGACTGGAATAGCAAAATTGGAGTCGAGCGCAAACTTCAAAAAGGCGAAACCACTTCTAGCAGCCCAACATTCTCTGTTTCCGCAGAAAAAACGTCCGGCCAAAGCGACAATAGCATTCGGATGGTTACTTTAGAAATAGTGGTATCCGGCTTTAGCAATAACAGTGGATCGTGTCGAATCGCTGTCTACCTTGGCCAATCTCATTTCAACGACCCAGAATATGCTATTGCCAAGGAGTCGGTAGGCATCTTCGATTTAAAAGCATCGTGGCAAGTCCAGGTTGCGATTCCAGTTCAAACCAACCGTGATGGAGAATCCACAACGCGATTAGCAGTTAGTGCCTTCCATGACGAAAACGACAACTCGCGATTAGACAAGAGTTCTTTCGGCATTCCGACAGAGCGTTACGGTCTTTCCAAGAATCCGGAAAGGGGTTTCGGCCCACCTAAGTTTAGCGAAACGGCAATCGAGTTGTCGTGGACGAAGCAACCAAGTGATTCAAACGTAACTCTCGAAGTTCCCATACAAATTAAGTAAACACAAATACCTTGTCTCCACTTTCCGAGGATTGGCCGCGTCCTCATCCAATTGCATTAGAAACAAACGCATCGGCTGCATTCAACGCCAATGTCGGAGCTAGGCTCAGCGTTCAAGCGGCGATTGCTCCTAGCTCGATCGCAATTGCCTCTCCACGCGGGTCGCATAGGCAACGGGATCATCGCAACTACGACACCATCTCAATGTCGGATTTGGATCGTCGTTCATCGTCGATTGCGGCTGGTTTGCAAGGATTGGGTATAGGGCCCGGAAAACGTATTGCTTTGTTGGTGCGATTTGGAGAGGACTTTATCTCATTAGTGTTTGCGGTGTTAAAGTCCGGTGCTACACTCGTCCTAATCGACCCCGGAATGGGCCGAAAAAATTTGATGGAGTGCCTCGCCGCAACGCGACCTGATGGCTTTATTGCAATTCCAGTCGCGCATGCAATATTGCGTTTTTTCAAATCGCGATTTCCGAATGCAGAACGAAACGTGACAGTGGGTCGATGGTTTCCTGGGCTTCCCTGGACTACTTTAGACCGTTTGGAGAGGCAATCGCCAGGCGACTTTAGATCGCCACCGACTAAATCTGACGATCCAGCAGCCATTATTTTTACCACTGGAAGCACAGGTCCACCAAAAGGGGTCCTTTACACGCATGGAACCTTCAATGCTCAGATTGATCAGGTAGCCGGGCATTATGGCATCAAACCGGGTGGCAGGGATTTAAGCTGCTTTCCATTATTCGGGCTTTTTAATGCCGTGATGGGGACAACTACGATTCTACCGGACATGAATCCCATTCGCCCCGCTGATGTAGACCCGGTTCGACTATTGGATGCGATCGATCAATGGCAGATCAATCAGTCGTTCGGATCTCCGGCGCTATGGACCAAGGTAGGTGGGTTTTGTGCGAAATCGGGACGTCGAGTGGAATCACTAGAGTGTGTTCTATCAGCAGGTGCACCTGTCCCGCCTCGAATTTTGGAACAAGTCCGTAACGCGATGCCTGTGAACGGTTGCATGTATACACCGTACGGAGCAACCGAAGCATTGCCGATCGCTTCTATCGAATCGCGTACGGTTTTGCAAGAAACCGCCGTGCAGACTCGTCAAGGCGCTGGGACTTGCGTCGGTAGTCGATTCTCAGGGATACGTTGGCGAATCATTACCATTAATGACAATCCACTAGAGAGGATCGAGGACGTCGTGGAATTGCCACGGGGTGAAATTGGCGAACTGATGGTCGCCGGTGCTGTTGTCTCCAAACAATACGTTACTCGCGAAGACCAAAATGCCATTCACAAAGTCAGGGAGGGTGCTGACGTCTGGCATCGTATGGGAGATGTCGGCTACCTAGACGAACAGGAAAGGTTTTGGTTTTGCGGACGTAAATCGCATCGCGTGATTACAGGATCACGCGTCCTGTATACAGAATCCGTCGAAGCGATTGTCAATTCGCATCCAGAAGTGTATCGATCCGCGCTAATTGGCACTGGAGATCGATTCTCGCAGTCTCCTTTAATCGTTCTTGAACCTTGGCCGAAGCTAACTCAAGGCCGACGACTAAATGACGCTCAGTTGTCAGATGCCATCGTCAAACAATTGCAGGACAATCCTCGCAGCAGCGACGTTGAGCGTGTGGTTGTATATCCAGGCAAATTGCCGACTGACATTCGCCACAACTCCAAGATTTTTCGCGAGAAGCTTACCGAATGGGCCAACAAGGAATTCCCCAAGTGAGTGGATGGCGATTGTCGCGTAGGGAGCTGACAGTCGTCTCTTTATAACGGTTGTAAGGATTGGAAAATTCATACTAATGAAATTCGATTGAAAGAAATGCAATGCACTGGCTCTACCGCCTCCATCCAGCCGAAGGCGAGCTATACCTAAATTGCCACCGCAGAGACGTAGGAAATATGGGACCGCCATGCCGTTAGATGAGTAAAATGATTATGTTCAAACCAATCTCCAAACGGGTTCTTAGATTTCTGATCGAGGACGATGGTCCAACGGCGGTTGAATATGCCGTCTTGCTTGCCCTCATTGTTGTCGCTGTTATCGCATCTGTTGGCCAGCTTGCTACTGCGACTAAGAACAATTTCAATTCTTCTGGAGCGGCTATCAACAGCGCTATCAGCCCATGATGATTATTTGAGCCGCTTGATGTAGTGGTTGTCGCCTAGTGCCGATGCATGACGAACATAGCCCCACCGATTCATGAGTCGTTCGCTCACTCGCAAGTGAATCATCTGGCAAACGATTGCGTGTGAGTCTCTAAGCTTGGCAATTTCATCTACTACGACAACGGCACGGTACAACGTCTTGTATTGTGTGTTAGGGCCGCTCCGAGCGTAAAGCACACTCATGTATCCTGGCGTTCGTTTTGGGAATGCGTAGTACGCGCGACAAAAATCTGACGGAAGACTTCGAATAGTGCTGTCTCGCAAAGACTCCCATTTGGAGGCTATGCGAGGCCACCATCGCGGATAGATTCCAAGCAGCTTGCCATCGAACAGTTCCAATTCGCCATAGTTGCACGAGCGAATTCTTTCGGCATTTCCCTCAAT
>JAYVPE010000500.1:0-4060 GCA_043757575.1 Pirellula sp. | reverse complement strand
TTGGACTGGACGTGAGTCTCTTCGGAATGGGGGCAGCTTGCGGCGACTATGACAATGATGGCCAAGTAGATTTGTTTATCTCTTGCTTGGGCAAGGATAGGCTCTTTCACAATGTGGGTGGTAAATTCGTCGACGTGACCGACCGGGCTGGTGTTGGCGGTGACGAGAATGCATGGAGCACGTCGAGTGGTTGGTTCGACTGCGATCAAGACGGCGATCTCGACTTGTTGGTTTGTCACTATGTCGAGTGGACTCGCGCTTTCGATCTAGCACAAGAGTTTCGATTGCTTGGCGGTAACGAGCGAGCCTATGGTCGGCCCCAACCTTTTGCCGGGACCTTTCCGTCTTTGTTTAGGAACGATGGCGATGGGAGGTTTTCTGACGTTTCAGCGGCGGCAGGATTTCATGTGCTCAATCCTGCGACATCCGTTCCGATGGGCAAGTCGCTTGGTTTGGCATTCGAAGATTTTGATGGAGACGGCAAATTGGATTGTGTCATTGCCAACGACACGGTGCAGAATTTTCTTTTTCACAATATGGGCAATGGAAAGTTCGAAGAGATCGGTGCAATGGCGGGTGTCGCCTTCGATGCGGCCGGAGCAGCCCGCGGTGCAATGGGAATCGATACGGCAAATTTTAGAAATGACAATTCGATCGGGGTGGCGATCGGAAATTTCGCAAACGAGATGTCCGCACTTTACGTGTCGAGATCACGAAATCTTCAATTTTACGATGCTGCAGTCTCGAACGGATTTGGACCGGCAACGCGGCTTGAACTAAAATTTGGCGTATTGTTCGTCGACTTCGATTTGGATGGCAGGCTCGATTTATTTCAAGCCAACGGGCACCTTGAGGAGGATATTGCCAAGGTTCAAGCGAGCCAGCGCTATGAGCAGTCTCCGCAACTTTTTTGGAACGCCGGAGCCGAATACAATACCGAGTTTATCAAGTGTCGAGAGCAAGAAACTGGGAGTGAATTACAGAAGCCAATGGTCGGTCGGGGTTCGTCCTATGCTGACATTGATGGCGATGGCGATTTGGATTTGTTGATCCTCGGTTGCGGCCAGCGACCTCGCTTGCTTCGCAACGATCAGAAACTCAACCACCACTGGTTGAGAGTGAAACTGGTGGGTAACTCATCCAATCGTGATGCTATCGGTTCACTCGTAGAGGTACGAGTTGGCGATGTTACCCAGTCCAGACGAGTGAGTCCAACTCGCAGTTATCTTTCACAAGTGGAGTTGCCAGTAACGTTTGGACTAGGCCTAGCGGATTCGGTGGATCGAATCGCAGTCACCTGGCCCAATGGCAAGCAACAAGTCATTCAACAACCTTCGATCGATCAGCTCCTCGTCATCCACCAAGCAGAATAACGTCTGCGGCGAATGTTTTTGCAACTGCAGTTCAGTAGAAAATGAGATTTTTTTCTCCCCTTCTCCTCCTCGGGAGGAGAAGGGGCCGGGGGATGAGGAGGTTGGAGCTGGATATGAGATGGCAAGCCCCAGACAATTTCTCCAAGCACCTACGCCGCGCCTCTACGCCCGCTGAATACTTGATGTGGGAACTCGTTCGTAACCGACAACGTTGCCAAGCCAAGTTTCGACGCCATCATCTACTCGGATTGAATTCATGTGTTTCTAAACGAAACGTGATTGGCCGAACGACCCAGCTCAGTAGCGACGGGCACCGTTGAGCTTAGGTCGGTCTCGAGCAGCTGAGCCCCTTAGGCTGCCGCGCCAGATCAATCGCGGGGCAGATGATTCTGCGGGCAGTTGGAGAACGGCCGAAACATGTGAGTGGCCTAAAGAATCCATGTAAGTCCTGAGTCTGGGGTGAGAGTCATTCGAATAAAATCTGGCGACTCTAACCCGTGATCTTGCTCTGTGCGCAAGCACACAACGTTACAAAATTCCAACCGCGAACCCACGGAACACCAGTTATGAAAATTCTCGCTCTTCACCTCAGTGAGTTCAATACCATGTGCTGCTTGTTTGACTCAAAAACTCGCAAACATTCTTTCCTCAGCGCAACTACCGAACGAAACGTGGGTCGATAAAAAGTAACTAGGCCGTCTTAAATCCGAACCACCGGCTTGGTGGCGGTCACGATACCGGTTACGGCCCAGGGACCGCTCCACCAGTACCGCCATCCCAACCCACGACGGGAAACATCGCTCATCCCGATTTTGGCAAGCTGCGCCTGGTATTGCCGGGTGGCCCGTATGTCGGCGATCATTAACCGACCGCCAGGACGCAGCACCCGCACCGCTTCGTCGATCGCCTTCTCCCGGCCGGCACGTCCACTGATATTGTGGATCGCCAAACTGGAGACAACCACATCGAAACTGTTGTCATCAAAGGGCAGCGCCGTCATGTCCCCCGTGTGCAGTTCCACACGATCCGCGACCCCCTCGGCGACCGCGTTGCGCTGGGTGGCCTCAGGGGAATTGCCGGACTGATCGGCGCTTCGCCACAGGTCCACTCCCACCGCCCGGCCCGTGGTCAAGTGTTGAGCGGCCATGAGCAGGACCGCACCCCTGCCACATCCCATGTCCAAAATGCGATCCTCCCCACGAAGGTTTAACGTATCAAGTAATTCGGCCCAAACGACGAATTTGCCTCGCAGCGTCCCGTGGAGGTAGAACCCAAGGATGGCCAGGATGAACAAGGCAGCCAGCAATAGCCGAACCTTGCCAAGGCTGACGGCGAGGGCGAGCTCCAACGCGGCCACAACGGCTATGAAGGCTGGCGCAAAGGGGGCGTCAATCCCATAGGTACCGCGCCGGCAAAGGGTCACACGCTGGGTCATCAGGATTGCTTTCTCGTCGAGGGTCTTGCTTCACAGGGATGAGACATCTGTTTTGCAACGCGCAACAGTTGCCGCCCACATTCTCAACGGAGCCGCATCGCTTTCCCAGGCTTCAACCTGCAAGCGAAATGCGATAGTGTGGTCGCGTGGTGCACGATGGCCGCCATAGTCACTATGAGCGCCGAATACTGGCACGAACTCGGGGAATGCTTCGCGGATGACTCGCCGTGCGTGTGACATCTCCTGCTTCTTAGCTTTCCTGTTCTGATTGCCCATAGTGAACGCCAAATAACGAATAACAATCTATCCCAACTGGAGCGAAGCGGAACGGAGGGATAGATTGTACGTTGGGCTAAGTCGCTTCGCCGTGTCTGCCGGATGCGGATTCTATCGGTTTCGCTTCTCTCTCCGATAGTCTAACAGACCGCACAGAGAATCCGCAACATGCATGTCGCACGTTTTCCTACCAACGTTCGGTTGCTGGAGCGATCGATTGTGTCGGTTCTAATCGCTTGGTTGTGCGTGATATCCAGACCGCTCGACAGAGCAACTTGGTAGGCAACGTTGGTAGGCTGCTTGGATTTTCGACAAGCCGGATTTGCGTGCGGGTTGCATATCGTCAACCACTCCCGTCGTCGCGAAACCATTTGGGTTGCTGCTCGCCGTAAAATAGCTCTCGCCAACTTGGGCGATGCGATGCAGACTCCAACTCCATCGCATATTCACATTTTGGGCATTTCTTGATCTCGTCTTGCAGCTCTATGTGCGGGTCGTTTGCGATAGATTCCGATGGCATCTTCGGAGATTGAGTTGGCTTCGGAGATAGCTCATCGCAAGTTTTATTGTAGTCCTTGCGCCGAGTGTTGCTCCAACGCATTGTGGGTAGTTCCGATCGGTGCACGAGTTATAAACACTACATTTGAAGTCACAACTCGGACAGCGGTACACTCGACCGCCCATCGGAGCGGTTCGGCAGAAACCAAGTCGAGCTAAAGTGCTTTTGACTTGGGCTGCGACAGTTTTGCCATGCTCGTTGATGAACGGTTCGGTGTACTGCTTGACTACATTCAAAACCGTCAGGCCAGATCGTCGCTCTTTGGAGGACGCCCGCTTCCAAGAGTCCCGTTGCAAAGCTGTGACGCAACGTGTGGGGTGTCGATTCCGATCAGGAATTGAGCCACATTGACGGTTTGGCTGGGGTGGCTGGCGGTTAGTGGTTTGCGGTTTTGGAAGTCGGATTAGGATAGATTCC
>JAYVPE010000499.1:0-4068 GCA_043757575.1 Pirellula sp. | reverse complement strand
GGCTGTCGCTCCGCCATCGAGGACAATCACTTGTCCTGTCACAAAGGACGCTTCATCCGAGGCGAGGTATAGAGCTGCATAACTAATGTCATCAGGTTGACCGATACGCCGAATCGGTTGTGTCGTTTTAATCGCCTGCTGATACGTTTCATTCTTCCAAAGAATCTGGCTGAAGTCGGTTTGGATCAAACCTGGTGCAATTGCATTGACCCGGACACCGTGCGGCCCGAATTCGCGAGCCCAATTCCGTGTCATCATGATCAGCCCGGCCTTGGTGAAGCTGTACAGAAGGCCTTCTGGCTGCGGGTGGAGACCAGCGATCGAACTAATATTGATGATAGATCCGCCGCAATTGCGATCGATCATTTTCGGTACGGTCAATCGGACCAACCGCAAAGCGGCCTTTATATTGATCTCGACCATCTTGTCGAGCATCTCATCGGTCACGTCGAGAGACGGTCCCTGGCCGATATTGGTTGCGCCGTTGTTGACCAGAATATCGACCGGTCCAAGTCGCTTTTCGGTTTCGCACACCAGATTTTCCAATTGATCCAGTCGACCGATGTGACATGCAATCGGTACTACTTTGCCAGGCAAACCGGACAGCTCATGGGCCGTTGCCTCCAAGTTTTCGAGTTTTCGACTGGCGATCACGACATTTGCGCCGGCCTCCGCCAGACGCTTTGCGATGGCTTTGCCAATCCCGCGCCCTCCACCGGTAACGATAGCTACTTTGGAAGACAGTGAAATGGATGCGCTCACAGATTCCTCGCGAGAAGAGAAGTTAACATGGGACGGGCAAGCAGCCTTTCCATGCAGGGGAGACAGGCTAGCAGCGGCTATCAGCCTGTTCTACAGGGATCTTACCGAACGGTCGGTCTACTCGCAAGCAGGGTACGGCCTCCGTAGGGGAATGAGGGTTTGCCAGCCCTCTTTGCGTGTTCGCCAGCGGACGGTAAACTCGCGTAGTCGTTCGAGCGAGCTGCATTACGCAGTTACCTTACACCGACGAATTGAGTCATTATGAACATTGCACAATTAGTTTTGGACAGTATCGAGCGCTTTGGCGAATATCCGAGTGTCTATCACGAGGGCCGCTGGCATAGCAATGTGCAAAGGTTGCTCTGCGCTGAGAAAATGGCGACTGTGTTGCGCGATCAAGGCGTTCAACCAGGCGATCGCATTGTCGTTATGATGGCCAACGACCCGACTGTGACGGATGCCTTTCATGCCATCTGGCGATTGGGGGCCGTAATGATACCTGTGACACCCAATTGGGTTGCTCGCGAGGTCCGATATGTGCTGGAACATTCGGGAGCTCAGGTGGTAATCTCGTCCGCAGTCCTCGCGCAACGAATTGTCGAAGCCTCGGAAAATATACCTGGCATTCGATCGATACTCGTGCATGGGTCCTGCGAACTGGAATCGACAACACTGCTCGAACCATTGATGGCCAACGCCCAACCTCTCAAGTCGATGCATGACTGCGGTGAGGATGACTTGGCAATGCTCATTTACACATCGGGGACCACGGGTCAACCCAAAGGGGTAATGCAAAGCCACAAAAACTTACATACCAATGTGGCGGCAGTGACCAAGCTGGGCGCTATGGCTCCCTTCACCCGAGCGATGCAAGTACTGCCACTGAGCCATGTATTCGGCGTGCTCGGCATGAACCTCAATGCAATCTTCGGCTGCAGTTCGATCATCCTGCCACAGTGGGACACTCGACAAGTTTTTGAAACGATACAGCAGTTTAAAATAGCCCGGTTCTCGGTCGTGCCGACCATGCTTTCGTACATGTTGAATTTCCCCGACCGTCAAAAATATGACTGTTCTAGTCTCGAATTAGTGAGTACAGGTGGTGCGGCCACGCCAGACGAGGTCCGCCGCGAATTCGAGCGGACGTTTAACTGCCGAATCCGGGATGGCTACGGCTGTTCGGAAGCTACATGCGCCATCAGTAGTTACCAGGACTCCGAGGCCCACCGGGTTGGTTCCGTTGGGCGACCGCTTCACGAAATGGACTTGGCCATTTTTGACAAGGAAAACAAAGCATTATCTGTTGGTCAGGAAGGTGAAATCTGTGTACGCGGTGAGCACGTCATGCGAGGGTATTGGAAGGATCCTGAAACGACAGCCCTCGCAATGCGGAGCGGTTGGCTACACACAGGTGACCTCGGGCGCGTCGATGACGATGGCTACTTGTATATCACTGGACGAATAAAAGATCTGATCATCAAAGGGGGCGAAAACATTTCGCCTCGCGAAATCGAAGAAGCGATCTACCAACATCCGGCAGTAGCCGAAGCAGCGGTGATCGGCATTCCCGACGTGACGTTTGGCGAACAAGTTTGCGCCGTCGTTGTGCTTCGGCCAGGACATTCCGCGACGGAAATTGAAATTCAAAGCCATGTCGCACGCTTTGTCAATAAATTTAAAGTTCCATCGAGTGTATTGTTTCGGACTGAGTTACCTAAGAGTCCGGTCGGCAAGATTCTCAAACGCGAATTGCGACAAGAACTTGCAGCTACTCAGTCAGTGCCAAGAAGTTTGTAAGACGGCCTTTTTAGGCCATGTGGGTCAGCGGCTCCGCCCGCTGACAAGCGTCGTTCCCTGCATCGTCGTTCCCTGCGAACGGAGTCGCAGGGCCACAAGCAATACACTGCCTATCCGCTAAACGCCGTGATTTCGTTACTACTTACGGCTTGATGGGACCGGCAAGTGGTGCCGACCAATGCAGGGCGTTATGCTCGGTCAGCAATCGATCGATATTCTCGGTAATCTCAGCGGAGAAAGGCGAGCTCCGTCGAATTCGCATATCGATGTGCGTCAACAGGACCTCGGAAGTCGAGGCGAGGTTATCGCCACTGTCTTTGATCATGTAATGGATCAAGTGTATCCGTTTGGATGAACGGCCTAACAATCGGGTATGAATAGAAATTTGTTCTCCAAATCGTACTTCGATCAAATAATCGACGTACTGCTTCAAGGCAAACGACCCAGCATGGTTGCTTACGAAGTAATCGCGGTTCATTCCAATCCGCTTGAAAATACCACCCATCGCGTGAGCGAACAAATGGGTATACCACATGACGTTCATGTGCCCCATCGAATCCAAGTAATCTACTGGAATTGTCGCTTGATGCGTCAGAGGAAGCTGTTGTACATCGTGAATGCTAACACTGGCTGGTCGATTCTCGTATCGAGGTGCGTTCATGAGGCAGAAGCTTGCTCCTTATCAAGGTCGGAAAAATTCTTCCCGGATTCTGCGAGTGAGGTCAAGAGCGGTGCGGGTGACCATTGCGGACCGTGCTGCCGCTCAAACTCGCAGATCCGTTCATAGACTTTTTTGATTCCAACCGTGTCGGCATACCACATCGGTCCGCCGCGATAAGCTGGGAATCCATAGCCGTAAATGTAGATGATGTCGATATCGACCGCCCGCAGTGCTATGCCTTCGGAAAGAATCTTAGCACCCTCGTTGATCAAAGCGTAAACGATCCGCTCTACAATCTCTTTAGACGATACGACTCGGCGTTCGATGCCTGCATTTCGAGCGCTCTCTTCAACCAGTTGTTGCACTTCTGGATCGGGCATCGCCTCTCGACTACCTTCGGAATAGCGATACCAACCAGCTTTAGTTTTTTGTCCATAGCGGCCTAGTTCATAAAGGCGGTCTGCGATCAAGGGTTGCCGAAGCTCTTTGGGGATGAGATGTCGAATTCCATTCTTGATGCGCCATCCGACATCCAGACCGGCCAGATCGGCTACTGCCAATGGTCCCAGTGCCATCCCGTACTCGACCATCGCCGCATCGACCTCTTCGACCCGAGCACCTTCCTCTACTAAAAATTGCGATTCTCGCAGGTACGGTTCGAACATACGATTGCCGACGAAACCGAAACAGTTCCCGACGAGCACACCGACCTTGTTCAGTGTTTTGGCCAAGGCCATTGAAGTTGCGATGACGGTGGGACTCGATTCTTTTCCACGGACGATCTCTAGGAGCCGCATTACATTGGCCGGGCTAAAAAAGTGGTGTCCGATGACTTGCTGTGGGCGACT
>JAYVPE010000498.1:0-4072 GCA_043757575.1 Pirellula sp. | reverse complement strand
TACTATTGACGGCTCCATTCCTCGCATGGTTCGGTTTGCAAATCGTCTTGACTCTAGTTCAGCATCCGCTGACGGGCCCAAATGGAAATAGCATGTTTGTGCAGATGGGTTTGGCAGCGTCGTACACACTCCCAATCTTAATCTACTCGGTCGGTCTGGTTACAATATCGGTTGTCCGGAGGAATCCGGGGATTGCCTTTGCGGCATGCCTCCTATTACTCTTAACTGGCATGTCGGGATTCATGCTGGTGCTCAAGTCGGAAGGGCTCAAGCCCGCAGCCTGGGTGGGCCTGTTTGCAATATTGGCGATCATCAATGGGACCTTTGCACTTGTTTGGACTTGGTATGCCAGATCCAATTCGTTCGGTTGGTTTAAGCTAACTGGCAGTGAGCCGCTGCTAGAGTCCGATCGATCATTTTGGCAAAGATGTTTGAGGCAGATTGCCATCGGATTCCTAGCGACAAGCGTGTGTCTAACGGCTCTACTTTTGCTCTTAAGTGGACAATTTCTGAATCGTTTGGATGTCTTTTCATGGGTTGCTGTTCTTGCGGCAAGCGTTGCATTCGCGGCGCATTTCTACGCAACCCGAGAAGCCGCGTTGCATTGGTGGCTGGTCGCTGTTGCCTTTCTAGTCGCGGGATTCGCAGCGGCAGTTGCGAGCAACCCTACATCGTCGATCGTCGCGCCGTGTGTCGTGCTGCTATCCACAGGATTGCTCATGGCATGGCGAATCGCAAGCAGATCGACCAATGCTGGAGAACGCATCGCACTTGCATTGCCTTTGATGCAGTGCTTCTTGCTCGCGCTTCGGATTCTTCCAATTGGGAAAACGGAGCACATTGCTGTGGCCTTGATTTTGGCAGTTACTTCCCTATCGCTCTTTATCGCGTGGCGAACCGGGAAGTTTGGTTTCGGAGTGGGTGCTATCTTTACCGCGCACATAGCTGGCCTCGTTCACACGTTTTCAAGCTGGGGTGGTGCGAACTTGGTTGACCATGTGACAAACACATTCTTGATGCAAATCAGCGTGGCTGCGATGATGAGTTTTATTTGTTCGCTCCTCGGATTCGCTGCTCAAATGCGATATTTGCATGGAGTCGCTGTTTTCCTATTGGCATTCATGAGTTGCGTTTGGTACTTGCTCAGTTTGAATCAAAAGATCGATCCGTTTTCAATCCGCTATTTTTCGCTCGCGGTAGGTGTTTGTACGCTTGGAAGTGTCGCTCGCTATTGGCTGCGAACATCGCGTCAATCCGACCTATTCGTGTATGTTTCAGGACTTTGCAGTGTTGTGCTCTTCTTTCAATGGGTGCAGCCCGAACCGCAGGTATTGCAATGGATTTCGACGTTGGTCTTTGCCGCTTTCTGCCTTGCGAGCAGTTATGTCTGGAGAGCCAGTGATCGTATTCGAAGCACGGTCAATCGTTTAAAAATCCTTCCAATGCTCGCTGCACGACCCGGTTCCGTTGGTGTCATTTTTGCGAATATTCTGCTGGCGTTTGGCGTGACCGGACTAGGAATCGCCGCCCAGTTCCTGTGCGAATCGCAACCGCTTCGACTTGCTTCGTCACAGGCGATTATGGCCGTTGCATTCGCCGTTGGTTTACTCGCTCGATACAAAGAAATTGCAACGCGAGAAATCAACATAACACAGTTGGATGGCGGCTCGCGTTCCATGCGCGTCGTCGCATTGATGTTGGGTGTTTGTGCTGCGGTAGCGTTTAGTTGGCATTTTGATTTCATCGACAACATCAGTGGACTTAACCGCATTTCGTATGCCAGTCTTTCGATGGCGGTAATGAGTATGGCGTACGGATTTGGGTTGATCAAATGGCTTGGATTGTCGCAGCGCTGGCGTACAGCGGCATTGCCGCTGATGCCGTATCTGGTTGGCGCGACCGCAATATCGGTTGGGTGGATCTTGTTCTCGGAATGGTCGCTTGGCTTTGAAGCCACGATGGCAAGGATGTCGGCCGCAGCGATCGCTTGCGTAATCGTCGCGATGGCTGCATCGATTTTGACTTGTCTTGCCGCTGCGTTGATTCCAGGAAATGATCCTTTTGGTCTTTCGGAGCGTGGACGAACGGCCTACGTTTACATCAGCGAAGCCTTGTCGGTCATGCTGATCATGCATATGCGATTGACGATGCCTTGGTTGTTTGGCGGGTGGGTTCAATCTGTTTGGCCACTATTGATGGTTGGGCTGGCCTTTGTGGGATTAGGAGTTTCGGAATGGGCTAAACAAAACAAGCGAGGAGTGCTTGCAGAACCGTTGGAGAGAACAGGCATGTTACTGCCGATGTTGCCTTTGTTAGCGCATTGGATGGTCCCGTCTCAAGTGCATTATGGAGTTTCGTTGTTATGCGCTTCTGTGGCCTACGCTACCTTTGGCTATCTTCGGAAGTCGATGTTGTACTGGGGAGCAAGCGTTGTTTTGGGGAACGCAGCCCTGTGGTTTGCGCTTCAGAGTACGGACTTTAAGTTCACGGAGCATCCGCAACTGTGGGTCATTCCGCCATCCCTTAGTTTGCTCGCGATCCTACAGATACTCAGGGACAAGTTGCCACGGGAACAGGTTACCGCGGGGCGCTATATTGCGACCGCTGGTATTTATGTGGCATCCACGGCGGAGGTCTTTATACAAGGGATTGCAGAGGCACCGTGGCTACCGATGGTCTTAGCGGTTTTGGCGATTGCAGGAATTTTTGCGGGGATAGCATTGAAAATTCGAGCCATGCTTTGGTTAGGCTCGATGTTTCTTTGCGTTGCGATGTTCACGGTTATTTGGCATGCGGCAGTCGACTTGGAACAAACCTGGGTATGGTATGTGAGCGGAATCGTGATGGGTGTCCTGATACTCACAATGTTCGCGTTATTTGAAAAGCGAAGAGAACAGCTCAAAGGGTTGGTTTCCAAGCTTCAAACCTGGGAGTAAGCATTGACAATGAAAATCTGGTTTATTTCCGATACACACAATCGGCACGAGGAGTTGCAAGTTCCCGATGTTGATTTGGTCATTCATTGCGGTGACGAATCGGAGTCAGGAAACGCTTGGATGAACGAGCCGGAAGCTCGTCAATTTTTTGACTGGTACTCGGCATTAGAGATTCCGACCAAGATCTTTGTTCCTGGAAACCATTCGACGGCAATCGAACACGGATTGATACGCGGAGAGGACTATCCAAAGGTTACATTTCTGATCCACGCGCAGACGGAATGGAACGGTTTCAGGATCTTCGGCACACCTTTCACGCCGAGGTTCTTCGACTGGGCATATATGCGAGAACGGTCGGAACTCGATAGCGTGTGGCAGTCGATTCCAGATGACATCGACATACTGATCACGCACGGACCACCCAAAGGAATCCTCGACGTGACACGCGATATGGACACGGGCAGTCCGGTGAATGTCGGCTCGAAATCACTTCGACGACATGTCCTGGAAAGGATCAAGCCGAAGATCCATGCCTTTGGACATATTCATGATGAGAAGGCGTTCAAAAACTGTGGAAAAGTGACTCGCGACGGAACTCAATTCATCAACTGTAGCTGCTGCGACTTGGCTGGCAAATTAAAGAATAATGGCTTCGTCATTGAACTGCACTTTAAGCAAAAAAGCGAGAATTTGTGCTGAGCGGGCTCATCGCTTTCAAGCGACTTGATTCGATTCTTGGCTGGACCGAATCGTTCTCGCAATGGATTCAGCATTCAGACCCAAACAATTACCAAGGATAACTAACCGCTGAGATCGCAGAGTTCCGCAGAGATTTGTTCAATGACGATCTGACTCTGCGTCCCTCCACGACCTCTCCGGTTAACTAAAAAGGGATTTCAAACGATCACAGAGGCGCATTGCTAAACAATTACCAAGGATGTATGAAGCCTTGGAAGCGCTCCCTAACGTGATCTATACGATTGGCTTTGCGATGTCCCCCGTGGAGAGAGCGTGAACCGCAACAAAGAACTGAAGTGCCTGTGGAAGCAAGATCACAACACGCCAACCGTTCCGATGACTCTTGCTAATAAGGAAATCCTCGGACACGAAAAATGGAAAGATCGACAGGCATCAAG
>JAYVPE010000497.1:0-4072 GCA_043757575.1 Pirellula sp. | reverse complement strand
CCATTCGCTTTGCTAAATCCACGATTTGGCGCTGCCGTGAGGTAAGTTTTTCATTTGAAGAAAAGACGGTTGCCAATGCGCTGAGTTTTCTTTGAGCGAGTGCCGGGTCGATATTCTGGGCTTTGATACATTCCAAGAACGCCTGTTCGACGGCATCCAATTGGTCCGTGCCACCTCGTTTGGCTTTTCGTTGCATTTGCCGAATCGAATGCAGGGAATCGATTTCTCGAAGAAGCACATCGACATCCGCAAATCGTGGATCATTGGGATAGAGTTTCTTAAATAGCTCCGCAGTAGGTTCGATCGCCAACAACTGTTCATCATCCGTAGCATCCATTGCAGACGCAATTTCTTGATAGAGGCTATTAGCGGTCGGGGCTAAGGAAAACCAATAGATACCAAATGCACAAACTATCAAAGTTGCAATCAAACCGCCAATGCTGACCCATTGTGTCCACGCAGGCATTTGGTCGTGTTCTGCAACTGGCATGATCGATCTGCGTCTGTCGACATCCTGAACTTCGATAAAGTTCGTCTTGCCCATGTATTCGATGCCACTCGGCTGCTGACCGAACGCAACGCCAGAAGGAGAAGGCGCGAGTTGTGTGTTATCGTCCGGCCCCGCAATCGACGGGCCGGACTCTTTCGCACGCGGATCGTTTTTAGAAGGTAAAATGTGTGTGGCGCCACCGATCGTACTTTCGTTTGGCGAAATTGACTTTACCTCGTGCATGAGTGACGGGTCGTCATTCATGTCAATGCTGGTCATTTCTTTGAGATTGCGAACCTCTGACTTTTCCGACAGCATTTCACGAGCTCGTGTAGCAAGTCCAGCTCGCAAGGCTTGCAATCGATTGCCAACAACTAAAGCAGTGGGGGGACGCATTGACGGCTCACGACGCAACAATTCGTCGATTAAATCGCAAAGTTCTTTCGGCACCGAGGGCTCCAAGCTCGCTAAAGGTTTCAGTGCCCCGTACCGAACGTTGAATAGGATCTCAGGAAGATTCTTACCGACAAACGGTGCGCGACCGGCTATCGCGGCATAGCACATACTTCCAAGCGAATAGAGATCGCTCCGCACGGATACCGGTTTGCCTTCCGCTTGTTCGGGAGGCATAAAGTCGGCGGTTCCTAAAACCGCGCCTTCCACGGTCGACTCCATTGCTCCAAACAGCTTGGCGATTCCAAAGTCGGTGAGCTTCACTTTGCCCTGCGAATTGATCATGAGGTTAGCAGGTTTGAGATCGCGGTGGATAACGCCAAAATCGTGGGCATGTTTCAGTGCCGAACACACATCAATGGCAATATCGACGACTCGCTCCCAGCCGATTTTTTTCTCTCGGCGAAGCTGTTGCTGTAGATTTTCGCCATCCACATATTCCATTGAGTAGAACAACAGTCCTTTCTCTTCTCCGAACCCAATGAGTTGGACGATATTGGGATGCTTTAATTTTAGAAGCGTTTGAATCTCGGAATCGAAGCGACGACGGAAACGCTGGTGCTGTGCCATGTTGGACGCGATTACTTTAATCGCAACCGAATCATTCGATTTAGCATGAACTCCATGGTAGACAGTTCCCATCCCGCCTTGGCCGAGAATTCGGATGATTTTGTAAGGGCCTATGACTTCGAAATCAATCGACACGTTAGATAAGACTCAACAAAAGACGGAGTAATCGAATTGCAATTCTACGATCATTCTAACCCAGAAAACTCAAAAATGGTCGATGCCGAAATTGGAATCGAAGCCTAGCCCGGATTATTCATCGTCTATCGAGTTTTCGTTGTAAAGTACCGCTGCGATGGACATTGTGAAAAACAGTTCAAATGCAGACTGCTCTTCCTAACCCGATGCGTAAGCGAGGGATTTTGTGCTGATCCCTCGCTTACGCGTCGGGTTGTGAATAATCCAGCCTAGCATGGGTTCTTGGTCGAATCCTTTGAACGGAGGAAGTTGGATAATAGGATGATTACCCTCACGAACATCAGAACTATCAAGGTCAGATCGACAATTTTGACAGGGAGTTCCGATACAATGACACTGTGTTTGGATGCGACAGAAACGAAATAAAGGCTCATGTATGTATAGTATTTTCGACCTATTCAAAATTGGAGTTGGCCCGTCCAGTTCGCACACTGTAGGACCCATGATTGCCGCCTATCGCTTTGGCAAGGAATGTCTCGAAAGGATTCAAGTGGATGGGGAATTTTCAAAATCGCTCGCTCGAGTGCAAGTGCAACTCTACGGCTCACTCGCCCTCACGGGGATCGGACATGCGACGGATACTGCGATCCTGGTGGGGCTAGCGGGTTGCCTGCCAGATCGCGTTGAGCCCGAGTTCATACAATCGACGGTTCGCGATGTGAGAGAATCCAAGCGATTGCGGCTGAACGGTCGATTTGAACTAACGTTCGATGAGAAAGTTGATTTGTTGTGGCTTCGAAAAGAAACGTTGCCCCAACATCCCAATGCGATTCAGTTCAAGGCCTTCTCGAGTACAAACGAGTGTCTATTTGAGGATCAATACTTTTCCACGGGCGGAGGATTCGTCTACTCTAGACGAGAGTTTGACCAACAGTTTTTGCGACCATTGCAATCGACGGAAAACTCGCTTATTGATTCGGTTCCTTTTCCATTTCGAAGCGCAAAAGAACTTTTGCAAATGTGCAAGAGCGAAGGATTGTCGATCGAGGCCCTTATCCATGAAAATGAATTGGCCAAAAGGAGTGAGTCCGATATCGCAGATCGATTGGATGGACTTTGGGCAGTCATGAGCAAGTGCATTGATAGCGGCTGCCTCGCTTCTGGAATTTTGCCCGGATCATTGCGAGTACCTCGGCGTGCGCCAGACATTTTCGGCAAGTTGTCGAGGCAAATTTTTCCAGACTCTTCAGCGGGCACTGCCGAATCTGCCAGAATTCCACCTAGCAGATTCTTCTCGGAAACGAAACCGATTGCCTTGGCTTCCGACGACCCGTTGCAGCAATTGGATTGGGTCAGCCTATTTGCCTTGGCCGTCAATGAAGAGAATGCTGCTGGCGGCAGAGTGGTGACGGCACCGACAAATGGTGCCGCAGGGATCATTCCGGCGGTGCTGGCATACTACATTCATTTTTATCCAAAGGCCAATCGAACAGGCATGCATCGCTTCCTCAAGACTGCAGGCGCCATCGGTCTGCTTTACAAACGAAATGCCTCGCTGTCCGCTGCCGAGATGGGCTGTCAGGGAGAAGTTGGAGTTGCATGTAGCATGGCGGCAGGCGGATTGGCTGCTTGCATGGGCGGCACAGTTGAGCAGATCGAGAATGCCGCTGAAATCGGAATGGAACATAACCTTGGGTTGACATGCGATCCGATCGCAGGATTGGTCCAAGTCCCATGCATTGAAAGGAATACGATGGGCGCGACCAAAGCAATCAACGCGGCTCGCTTGGCCGTATTATACGGCGATGGCAAACACTTTGTTTCCCTTGATCGCGTTATCGAAACGATGCGTCAAACGGGCGTCGACATGCAAGTCAAATACAAAGAGACATCTTTAGGCGGCCTAGCAGTCAACGTCGTTGATTGTTAGCAGTATTTCAGTTCCCATTCCAACAGTTGAGCGTGAAGCTCCTCGTTATGGGCAATTGCTCCAGATTTTTGCTTGGTTTCAAACAACTTTTCAAAGGCCTGGATTTGTTCTGCTAAAGGCCGTGGAATTTCTTCCGCCAGTCGATCGATAAACAAGACACCGTCCAAGTGATCAATTTCATGCTGGACGATTCGCCCCAAGAAACCATCAATATCGGTTTTGATTTCGTTGCCGCTCATATCGTAGGCATTAATCTGCAGGGACTTGTTTCGCTTCACATTGGCGTTGATCCCCGGCAGAGATAGACAACCTTCTTCAGCTTCTACAATACCCTTGGCTTTATTAACTTCTGGGTTAATGAAAACCAGTTCCGGCCCCTCCTCTTTATCACCACTCGGGTTAGCAATAAACAAGCGAATTGGCAGATTTACTTGATTTGCGGCAAGTCCAACGCCACGAAATTCGTACATGATTTCAAACATCTCGGCCACTAA
>JAYVPE010000496.1:0-4074 GCA_043757575.1 Pirellula sp. | reverse complement strand
GCAGTTCGACTCTCCGCGTAGCCTAAAGACCGCCGATTACCAAGGAAACAGCGAGTAGATTGAAAGTTCGACGCCAATGAGACCTATCGACAATCCGGAAACTTTCGAACAAATCGACTCACATTCGCAATCCGCAATCATCGAAAAACTCAGGGATTTGCATGCATCGCGAGAAAAAAGTGTGAGTCGATTTCGGCCTGCGGAAATCGGCGATGAAGATAGATACTATAGGGCAAACGCGGTCACGATAACCGGTGGGGATTGGGCATCGATTGCGGCGAGAGAAAACCTAGCGTTGTTGAGCAGAACGGGAGAACTTTGTAGCGGAAAAAATAACAGAACTAATAGGGCGATTTGGACACTTGAGAACAACATGGGCATTGTCAGAAAAGGAAGAAGGGTTCAGCGTCTTTTTTCTCCATGGTGTTTTGCTACGGAATAAATCAGGGCCAAAACATATCGACAGATTCCAAGACCATCGCGATTCCGTCCATCATGGCGAGCGTCAATTTCGAGTTGTTCCGATTCCTTTGGAGCGAAACGATTTTTGGGACTTTGTTACTAGGGCAAATGGATCACAAGGAGCTTCTAGCATTTAGTTGAATTGAATGGATTGCTTGCGGCATCTTTGGAGGACTAGACAATCCGTTTAATCCGTCCCAATTCAAGCAACGTGGAAATGCTTGACAAGCCCAGGCTGACACATCAACATCAGGGGTTCAGATGCCAAACTGGACACGAAGTACCGCAGAGTGGCAGCCATCGCTACTTGGCATGGTTGAATTTTGACGTGCTGCCCGATACCATACTCAATTGCTTAACATTCAGGAAATCGCGATAGCAGTCCTAACATGATGACCGTTTCAAAAATCCTACCTGTTTTTCCACTCCTGTTTTTCGCCTTAGTCGCTTTAGCTCAGGACGAACCTAGCATGCTCAATCGGCCAGGCTGGCAGGCGAATGCCGATCTTGATTTCCAGCTAGCTTGCCAAAAAGCAAAAGATAAGCTGTGTAGGGAGTTCGTTCGATCTATAGCCGATAATCCTGCCACGGAAACGAAGCAATTACTTCTGGATGAGCTTGCAAAACTGCTTGAGCTTGCCGGCGACGGTCTTCCGTCATACTTGCCTGTTCACGATGCTAGTTCGAAATACGTGGAAGATCGTAAAGCGGCTGTCATTGCATGGCTTAAGATGTATCGCAAGAACGGGAAGGAGTTACCCAAAACCGCCCTAGATCGTGAACGGGCATTTGCTGCGGAACAGACAAAACGATTGACAAACGCACATGACGAGGTTGAAGAAAAGCCAAATGCCCCAGCGACAAAATTGATTGGAGGTCAACCGGATTTAAAGTCGAAGATCGTGGAAATTGATAAGCTCCTTAAGGATTCGCGTAGAGAGGTGGCCGCAACCAAAACCACTGCGGATAGGCAAGATGCATTGATAAAACATGCGGAGATAGTTCACGACTGGGCAGAAACTCAAACAGAGCTTCAGCCCGACTGGGATTTTGAAGTAGTTGTAAATGATGTAGCAAAGGTTGGCGACGGTTATTTCGCCCGCACTGGCACCGCCAAATTGCTTGAGTCGTTTCTAAATCAAGGTACGGGATTGATGATTAGCGACCGACATAGTTTTACGTTAACAGATGAGCAAAGGAAAATTATCACGATTGGCAGCAAACTTCTTGTCAGATGTAAGATCCAAATATCAATCGGTAAGTGCGAAGAAAGTACGGTCATTGGCGGACGCAGAGTTCTTTTTCGACTATGCGTCGATGATGGTGTGTTAGGTTCATACCAAGGCGGCGTAACCAAAGGGTTCGCAGTAGTTTTCTGTATGGATGAAACGGAAATTTCAGTGGCGGACGTGAAAAAAGGACCACAAACAAAACCCTCAAAACCAAAGCGATAGAGTATTTCCACCAACGCTTTCAACTAACAAGGTCGTTAAGGACTAGATGTCCAATCGGAATAAAAGGACGTTTGCAGAAAACTTACGAAATTCCGTTTCGATCCCACAAGTACATGATTTTCCAGATGTTTTGAAATAATCTGACTGTGATTCCGGAAAATTTGCGTAGGCTGCTATAAAAGGGGAGTGATCTTGATTTTCGACATTTAGAAGGAGACGAACCGAATTGCAGAAATGACCTAGAACGCAAAAGATGAATCAGGAAGGCCACGGTACGTCCGTTAGCCGAAAGCGATTCATTTGAAAGAGGATAGTTTTATGCAATTCAAAAAAGGTGAAAAGGTCGAATTGATTAGTGGCGGGCCGCCAATGACCGTTAAGAAGTTGTTCGAAGCCGAAAAAAGCGTCGAATGCACTTGGGACAATAACAATCAAATCCCTTGGTCTGCGGTTTTCGCAGAAGTAACACTAAAATTGGTAGTTCCACCTAGCCCACCAAGGTACGTTCATCCTTAGCGTGGTTGTACTACGCTTTCATTTGATAACCATGGTGGCTATCAATATCCAAACCAGCAAATGCTTCGTCCCCAAAAAATGGAAGGGTCGTTCTAGCGGAAGCGGTAGTTTCGCCCGCCCAACCTAGTAGCATTTGTTCTCATGGGCCGTATTTGGAGCCATTGGACAAGACAGATTGGGTTTTGTTCTCCAGTCTAGCCACAATCACCCCGATCACTTTAGGGGCTGGTACCGGTTAAGGGTTTCGAAAATAAAACCCCCACCGGTCTCTATTGTTTTCGCATCTTGTCCTGTCAACCGTTAAATTAAATGATTTGGTCATTTACCAATTTTCAATCAAGGGGTTCTCCGACTTTGGCATTGGCAAAGACCAAGGTAACAATTTCGTTTGGCCTAACGTTGATGGTCTGCAAATTGTAGGCAGAACTTTTGAAGGAAATCATTCTTGTAAGCAATGTCTTTCCTAAACCGCCCCTCAATATGTTTGCCCAATACATTTTCCCTTCAAAAGTCATCCAATCAAACTGGTCCCTGGAATCGAAGTTCAGGGTACAAGCTCTGTTTCGTTTCGATCCAAAAGGTCCAAACGAATCAATTTCAGGATCGTTTGCTTAGTTAGCTCGGATAGCGAACCCCAAGTTTCAACTACGGCTCTTAGCGAGGAATCGGGGATATTTGGTAGCACATCTGTAGCAGCTTGTACCAAATCGCATGAATTGCCTGAAGTAGTTGGATTCCGAAGCTAATTTCGAATCAGGTTCCTAACCATTCGGCTATCCTCCAGTGGATAAGTAACTTACACCATTAAGCAAGCATCAGGCAAGCCTGCTTGACGAGGGCCTCGATTTGCATGAACGATCCAAAAAAAAACCGAGGAGAGAAATCGCTTTCGCAACACCTCTCCCCGGCAGCCTCTTCTCCCCTCAACCCCACACACACTACCAAAAAAGCCGAGGGGAGAAATTTCTTTCATTTTGAACTAGGTTTTCACTCCAACATCCATGACTTTGTATCTCGTTGTATCCGAATCTTTTTTTAACGCAGGTGCAGATTCACGCTCGTCGTTTGCCTTCTCATTTTCAGTGCCAACAGGAATAGAATTCAGTTCTGACGATACTGCTATTCTTGATTCCAATTCGACAGAACGTATGAATTCAAGACCATTGATGTATTGGTCTGACGTCATATTTCCAATGTTTTCACGAAGCAAACCAGTTAAAGCATTGCAAAGAGGAAAAATCTCGCGATGGGTCGCGCTTCCGTCACCGCTGTTAGAGGCGTCCCGAATCGCAAATGCTTCGTCAATTCTTTCTTTCACTGGTGCAAATTGCTGCTGTCGCAGGATGTGTGGCCACGATAGTTTTCCTTGTTGAGAATTAAACTCTTGGGCTGACAAACGTTTTGGCTGATAGTACTCGATGAATTTCTTTCTCGCTTCGCCAACAAACGCTTTCGGGCCGTACTTTTGCATGTACTCTTCGCGAATCTCCCGTCTTTCGTAATAGGATTTGGTAAGTGCCACACTGTTGTCAATGGCGCGTTTGTACGCTTCTGTGTAATTGATCGCTGCAAGGCTATCCAAATAGACTGTTTGACCAATTGAGCCGATGACGGCAGATTGGCCGCGCAACGCTCCTTCTGT
>JAYVPE010000495.1:0-15499 GCA_043757575.1 Pirellula sp. | reverse complement strand
CAGGTAGTTCTTTTAGAAAGATATCCTTTATCTCTACCTTCATCGCTGGACCTCGATGCACTTGAAACGCGAGCAAACCCTCTAGTTCACGCTCCGATTCTTGATGGTCGATAATGTCTGCGGTTGTTTTGCCATTGATTTGGTGAATCAAGTGGTTTCCTCGTGCAATGATTTTGTATTCATTCCAATCGGAGACCACCACTTCGATTGGTGAAAATTCCTTTACCAACCACTTCGCTCCGGCTGCATCCACAATGACTTCTTGGCCGTTCTGGGCAACGATGCCGCGTCCCCGTTCGTCGTAGAGCATCGCATTGTTGGCAGGTGTTGGATGAACGTCACATTGATAGCCACCGATGGACCATTTACCTACCTCGGTCAGTTCTCGACTACGATATTGGATACCGGAATTATTACCTGCTTGTCGGAGCATAACTCGCAGTTCGAAATTCTTGAGCTTACCACCGCGCCAAATCAAAAACTGATTGTACGGAAGCGGCTCATCGGCCTTAGTACTGCCAGTGATCGCTCCGTTCTGTACGCTCCAAAGCTCGGGATTTCCGTCCCAACCGGAAAGGTCCTTGCCATTAAAGAGGCTACGTTCCTGCGCCTGGAGAAATGAACCTAGAATAACGCTGAAAAAAATAACGAACATCTTCATGGCTGTATGGGGCTCACATGCAAGTGGGAGGAGTCTTCTTAAACGAAAACATGGAAAGCAGGAGCGTATTTTACGACAAAGAAGCATCCCTGTCACGCGAAAAGCCCCTCGTAGTACGAACGAAATACGAAATGAAGCCGAGAGCCTATCCTTTTCAAAAGTGCTTTTTTACCAACCTCTCCACTCAATGCAGAGATGGGCAAGCCTACGGTAATTGGGTTGCCGAAAAGGAACTGGGTTGCCATAAAGGCTAATGCTAGGAAAATTGCTTACCGGAAACTCGAAGATACAATTCCCTTATTTTCTGCGTCATGGTTTCATGACGGAATTGCTCGGTGAATAACTCTCGTCCCTTTCGTCCCATTTCGTTTCGCATTTCAGTCGAATTGGCCAGCGTGATCATCGCATTTGCAAGAGAATCGATTTCTCGAGGCGGAATTAAAAAGCCAGTTTTTCCGTTGAGTACAACTTCTCTAGCGCCATCAATATCGTAGCTTATAACTGGCTTGCCGGAAATCAATGCTTGTGGCAATGCTCGAGCCAGCCCTTCACGCAACGAAGTATGAACCAACACATCCATGGCACCAACCAAACTTGGGATCCGCGAGGGCGGAACGAGGCCAGTGAATATAAATCGATCCTGCATTCCGCGTTTCGCAATTTCCGATTCGAATTGCTCACGAAGAATTCCGTTGCCGACCAATAAGAACCTGGCATTGGGTTGATTTCGACAGACTTGCTCAGCCGCATCGATAATGTAGCAATGCCCCTTGAGATGAAACAGCCGAGCGATCTTTCCAAAAACGACGTCACCCAATGCGAATCCTAGTTCCTTGCGAACGGAATCGCGATCTTTGGCTGAACGAAGAAACGGTTCGACATCCATTCCGCTATAAATGGTTGTGAATTTGTCTGGCTTGGCGACTTTTGCCTTGACCATTAAATGGGTCATGGCGTCTGCGACACTGATCATATGGTGGCACCGTTTGGCAGCCCAGCGTTCGCATTGGATAAAAAACCATCGGCTAGTCCGTCGCTGAAACGGATGAAAAGGCGCTCCGTGAACGGTATGAATAACACACGGTACGTGGCAACTCCAAGCGGCAGAACGACCCAACAATCCAGCTTTAGCGCTGTGCGTGTGAACAACCTCAGGGTGCCAGTCGCGAATTGCGGCTTTTAACTTTTGTAACGCGCTGAAATCGTGTAGCGGGGAAATGGATCGTATCAACGACGGATGGTTGTCGATCATAAGACCTTGAGTGTCAGTTTGGGTCAGTAGCTTTCCTTCTGCACCTTCGCTCGGACCAGTGATCAACTTCACTTCGTCACCGAATTCGCGAGCCAAGTCCAAGCAGTTGTACAGTGTATTTTCCTGCGCACCGCCGACGATCATCCGAGTTATCACATGCATCACTCGCATCGTTGAATTACTCTCGCCAATTTTGTTTCGTGCATTGGCCAAGCAGATCGAATCGCAAGTCCAAATAGGATGCAAGCGGCTCCTACCCAAGTCCACCAATGGGGCGGCTGATAAGTTGGATCCCCACTACGAGTAAAATGGACCCAGACTGGCAGTAGTACTGGTTCCAGCAGCGTGATGAGGGACGCGAGATGACTTGGTGTCGTTCGCAATCCTCTTGCAAAAAGAAGGTAGGGCAATCCCATTTGAAACATCCCAATGCCAGCGAGCAAGATCCACATCCAGCCGGTAGGCATTGAAACGCCACTCCACCAAACTATAGGCAACATAACCAATGCAGTTGCAATGTGGTTCAAAGCAATTAACCACGCGGACTCGTGACCTCGCAATGCCTTCATGCTAAATATAACGCCCGCATAGCAAAGTCCAGAACCAATTGCCAATGCCGGAGACCACCATCGATTTGGCGGTATGACTTGTCCATACAGAAACTCCATAATGACTATGAAGAGCACACCCGCAACGCAGGTTAACATCATAACCCAGTCGCGGAGTGCTGTTCGCTCATGGAAGAACACGACAGCACCGATCATTACCCAAGCTGGGGCTAGATACTGAAGCCAGATAGCATTGGCTGGCGAGCCGCTAATCAATGCAGTAAGAAAGGTCCAGTTCATTCCGACGAAACTGACCGTCATCGGAATCATAGCCCAATGCAGTGTCGGTTTACGCACGAGCGGCAGTAAGAGCAACAATGCAAAGCACGCTCTCCAAAATGCGATCGCAGACCCCCGGGTTTCGAGTGACCACCCATCGAGTAATTTGGTTTGCGTAAAAAAACCACTACTGCTCCAAAGTATCGCTGCAACAATTACGAGCAGAATTCCCGAAGTTGCCGTGCCAGATCTATTGGAGTGGATCGGAAGTGCGTTTTTCGCTGCGCTGGCCAAATTGAATGATTCTTAGCGGTCTGAAATCGGAAGCAAAAAGCAACAGATTTGTACCAACAATTCACTTTTTGCGAAAGGAGAAAGATCCACTAATTCGCGGGCTTCGGTCGAATCGACTCGCCAATGCGACCCGGAGTCGGTTGTCCAGTTGGATAGCTTGGCTGTACATAAGTGGTGGCTGGTCCAACACTGTACGGAGTTCCAGTCTGAACCTCGTACGAGTCGCCGACTTGTTCGTAGCCACCGTAGTTCATGCCGCCTACGGAACCGCATGTGTCGCAGCCCCCGTTCGCAACATGACCCGCGCCGGAAGCGCCTTGGCAACCAGCGTCACATGGTTCGCCAACATTGCTCGCGCCATGAATGCGATTGTTCATTCGAGTCAGAATGTTTGGTCTCCAGCCTTGTCCGCAAGTGCATCCTGCAAAAGCCAACAACAAGCTGGCTGAAATCAATGTCGTTCGTTTCATTTCACAAGTCTCCCCGTTGAACTCTGTTGTGAACACCTGGAACGGTGCACATTTCCCCGAACAACTCTACGACGCGATTCCGGTTGTGCAAGCAAAGATGGAAAACTTTTCGTGATCGAAAAACTTTTCCTCACGCTCTGTATCCTATTTAGGTGTTACAGTTGTTCGGCAAAGGAATTACTCAAGTGGCATAAAAATTGGCTACTTGTATCTTGTTCATCGGCTCCACTGCGAAAGATGGTAGCAAATGCTGCTCTCTAAAAAACTCACAACAAATAGATTCACAACAAAGGTTGGTTTCGCAATTCGTAATCCGTCTGACTGCCCTTACGGACTGATCAAGAGATCTAATGGACAAAATCAGTTCCTCTCACTCACGATTTACTTCGCCTCTGTTTTGGCAATTCTATTTTCATCGCGAATCGTTCTAGGTGATGACGTAGCATCCAACGAAACTCCTGGTTTTGAGTCGACCACGATTCCAGTTGGCATCGAAATAAGCAAGCAATGCCCGGTGACTATCCTACCTCTACCAGTGTGCATAAGCGGTCAATCAGAGCTTTCTCAGATTTACGAGATTTCAACTCGGCACCTTTGCGATCGATTCCGCTCAATCAATTTCGATCAGCCAAACGTTGAGGTGACCAAATGGTCAGGGAACTGTTGGTTGCGAAGCGACGTCGAGGAAGCACTGCCGAGCGGCGGCACCGGACTGCTAACGATCATTTATGTTCATGGGAACTTTATGGATCGGAACAACGCATTGGAGCGTGTTCGAATCGTTGACAGATATCTACAGGCACAAACAGATCGCCCCTATCGTATACTGATGCTCTCGTGGCCGAGTCAGCGGGAAGCAAAGCCGCTCCGCGATGTTCTTATGAATGCCGAATCAGCAGAATGCCAATCTCTCTACGTTGCCTGGATGTTACAACGACTTCGAGACGAACCGCAAGTTAGCTTGCTCGGGTTCTCTTTTGGTGCACGAGCCGTGACCGGCGGACTCCATCTCGATGCCGGAGGAGCCATTCCAGGGTACGCTTGTTCACCAAAGCCAGACCTTGGTCCTTCGCTAAACTACCGAATCGGGTTGGTGGCACCCGCTATTGATCGAAATTGGATCGAGAAAAATGGTCGGCATCAGCTTGCTATGGCGCACGTCGAATCGATGGTAAATTTATACAATTCGAAGGATCCTATCTTAAGGCGATTTCGTTTTATGGATCGATCATCGCGCCCTATCGCAGCCGGGTTTGCTGGGTTTGCAGGCTTTGCCGGTATTGCTGGTTTTGCTGGGCTAACAGATCCACGGGCCACGACGCCGTTGACTGGACAAACGCGGATTCGGCAATACGATTGTGGTTCGGTTATCGGCACAACCCACGCTGAAAAGAGCTATTACGGCGAATGCCCATATTTTCAAACCATCCTACAGCACGTGCTTTGGAAAGAGCCATGGGAATCCACTTGTAATGCATACGTCGTTCCATAACAGCATTGCCCTCCGATGGGATCACTCGGCGCGCCAATTTGAAACGGTTAGGTTACAAGACCTGTCGTGGTCTATTGCGGATGCTGGCACGCTATACGGTGCGATTCTCGTCGAACGAATTCGCACTTATAGTTGCAAACTATTAGATATTGATGATCACAAATCGCGTTTGCTCCGAGGAGCTAGCCAATTCGCGATCGACGCTGCTGCCATCGCATGCGACCTAGAGGAAAACTTCAATCGATTGCTAGAATCGAACCGAGAACTGGTGCAGCATTGCGGCGATGTCAGTGTCCTAGTGTTGCTTTCGCCTGGTGTACCACTTCAAAACACTATCTTAGGCAGTCATCCAACTTGCATGATGCACTTGAGCCCATTGCCATTTGCAAAATTAGCTCGGTGGTACACACAAGGAACCGATTTGTCGATTGGTTCTTACCAAGCTGTACCCGACAGTTGCTGGCCCAATCAGATCAAGAGTCGCAGTCGAATTCCCTATTTTCTTTCCGACGCAAGAGCAATAGCAGCGCAATCCGATTCGCTTGCCCTCCTCACAACCACCCGGGGATCGATTTCGGATACTTCAGTCGCCAATCTATTACTTGTCGATGGCGAGAGTGAACTTGTATCTCCGCCAAAAGATGACATTTTAGTTGGATGCACGCTTCAAAGTATCGAAAGACTCCTCAATACCAACAACGTACGAATTCATTATCGTGACATTGCAACCGAGGAAGTTTCGCAAGCGAGTGAAATTATCCTCACGGGTTCGACTGGCGGCATCTGGTTTGCCAGATCCATCGATGGAACTCGTATCGGATCGGAAAGTTGTCGACCCAAATTGCGAATGCTCACCGAACTCTGGAAGGAACATGTCGGCATGGATTTTGTTGTGCAAGCAACGGCTAAGCAATTTTCGGGTTAGGAAGTTGTCTTCAAATGCAACGCTGATCCATTGGTACCCAATCCCGTGGTGCTGGCCCAACATAGTCGGCCGCTGGCCGTATTAGGCGGTTGTCGGCCCGTTGTTCAAAAATGTGAGCTGCCCAGCCTGTAATGCGAGACAGGACGAACAAGGGCGTGAACATGGGGGTCGGTATTCCAAGACACCGAAAGACCGTTGCACTATAAAAGTCTAGGTTTGGAAACATCTTTTTCTCCCGTCTCATGACTTTTTCTATTCGTTCAGAAACGTCGTACAGGAGGTGCTCTCCATCTATCTGGCAAAGTCGTTTCGACCATGCTTGAATGATATCCGAACGGGGATCGCATTTCTTGTACACCCGATGCCCAAATCCCATTATTTTTTCCTTCCTCGCGAGCATTTCGAGAAGGCTCGTCTCAGCAGTCTCGGGATCCTGAAATCGTTCGATCAACTCCATAGCCGCTTCATTCGCACCCCCGTGGAGCGGGCCTCTCAAAGCGCCAATCCCAGCAGTTATTGCGGAATGAAAATCAGATAGAGTCGACGCTACTATTCGAGCTGTAAAGGTCGAGGCATTGAACTCATGTTCTGCATACAAAATCAAACCGACATCAAGGGCTCGACGATGGAGTTCGGATGCTGGGTGTCCATGCAACATTCGGAGGAGATGATCGGCGATAGAATCTGAGTCTAGCTCGACATCAATGCGACGCCCCGAGTTCTGGAATTGATACCAGTAGACCAAGATTGACGGCATGCAGGACAAGAGTCGTTCGGCAGCTCGGTATTGATCTGCGAACTGAACTTCGGGTTCCATTGCTCCTAGTGCCGAACAGGCAGTTCTTAGGACATCCATTGGATGCGAGGATGCTGGCAATTGCTCTAGGACGGTCTTGAGAGGCGACGGGATACCACGATTCTTCTTCAATCTATCGATGAAGCTGGCAAGTTCATTCGCCTTTGGCAGCTCTCCGTACAGTAGTAAATAAGCAACCTCTTCGAATCCAGCGTGTGCAGCTAGATCTTCGATCGAGTATCCAAGGTAGGTGAGTCCAATGCCATCGATTCCAACTGTGCTTAGATGTGTTTGGCCGGCAACGATTCCCTCGAGTCCGCCTCGGCTTACTTTGTTCATGGATTTGTCCTTTGTTGATCGATACGCTTTTCGGCTGCCATGTAGTTTAGAATTTCGTAGAGTTCATCGCGAGTTTGAAGAGTATGGAGAATGGATTGCTGTGAACCTTTCTTTCGTATCGTTTCATACGCCGATCGGACGGCAAAGTTCATAGCTCGAAATGCTGTCAATGGATAGAGTGCCATTTGCACGCCAACTTCATGGAGCTGGTCCAATGTGAAGGCTGGCGTCCGTCCGAATTCCGTCAAGTTAGCAAGGATAGGAACCTTTACCTCGTCGGAGAAACGACGGAAGTCATTCAGTGTTTCAACGGCCTCGGCGAAAATCATATCCGCCCCTGCCGCGACATAAGCCTTGGCTCGCCGAATCGCAGCATCGACCCCTTCGACACTGACCGCATCGGTGCGTGCCATGATGATGAAGTCGGGATTATTCCGGCTGGCCCCTGCGGCTCGGACTCGGGATTGCATTTCTTCGGTGTTAACCAGTTCTTTTCCCGGACGATGGCCACATCGTTTCGCTGCAACTTGATCTTCTATATGGACAGCCGCAACTCCAACGCGTTCGAGTTCGCGAATCGCTCGCTGGATGGTTAACTCGGTTCCCCAGCCTGTATCGATATCAACCAGCAACGGTAGCGAACAAGCGGCAGTAATACGAGCGGCCTCGTCAACGACATCATTCACTGAAGTGATTCCAAGATCGGGCAATCCATGCGACGCGTTCGCGACCCCGGCACCTGAAAGGTAAAGTGCTCCAAATCCTGCCCGAGCCGCTTGCATGGCGCATATCGCATTGATTGCACCAACAATTTGCAGTGGTTTTTCGACGTGCAACTGCGCACGAAAACGCATTCCGGGGCTGAGTTCAGGCATTCGCCACTCTCCTTCAAGCAGTCAATAAATTTACCTGGCAAATCTTCCACGATAGAAGTGATCCACGCAAGCAGTCGAAGCCTAATGCAGCTTCTCGCGATTCGATTGGAGGCTGAGCTGGTTGTGGTAGAATAACCCATTGGAACGCATTGTCCGATGAGTTCGCTACCCGCTACTTTTGAAAGATAGAATTGAAAAATGAGATTATTTCAAGCTGTGAGATTGATTTGTATTCTTATGATCGTGCCTATTATGACCGCGTTTCCCATGGCGACCGAGGCACAAACCATCAACGTCTGGCTCGGTACGGCGAAAAGCGCCTTAAGTCGCGGAATATATCATTGCCAACTGAATACCGACGGTGGCAAACTGAGTGAACCAACTCTGGTTGCCGAGATGGAAGGGCCTGGGTTTCTTGCAAAGCACCCAACCAAGCCTGTTCTGTATGCCGTTGGCGGGCTCAACAACGTGCAAGTAGTAGCGGCGTTTGCTATCGAGGGCAGTCCAGAAAAACCAACTCTCCGTTTGCTTAACTCTACCCCGATCGGCGACGGTGGGGCAGCCCATGTTTCATTGGACAAGACTGGTAAGACGCTCTTTACCGCTCAATATGGGGGCGGTTCGGTAGCTGTCTTTTCCGTGCAGCCAGACGGTATGCTGCGAGAACGAACTCAATTGATCGATCATCAAGGAGGTGCGAAAGTGGTAGCGGATCGGCAGGATGCATCGCATGCGCACTGGACTGGTGTTTCGCCAGACAATCGATTTGTTTTCGTTCCAGATCTAGGACTCGATCAAGTAGTAATCTACAAGCTGGATGCCGCTGCAGGTAAGATCGAAACTCACGGGAGTGGGATCACCCCTCCGGGAAGTGGGCCTCGGCATATGAAGTTTCATCCGAACGGGCGTTGGATCTATGTTGTTAACGAACTGTCGCTAACAGTCACTGTTTTTGAATACGATGCAACGCAGGGAACAATGACTCCGATGCAGTCAATAGAGACAGTACCGGCTTCAGAACTTGGCCGAGAAAAAGCCAAAAGCTGTTCGGAAATTCGCATTCATCCAAACGGCAAGTTTGTGTATGCCGCCAACCGCGGTCACGACACAATAACTGTTTTTTCCGTCGACCAAACGACAGGAAAATTGAAATGGGTGCAGCGAGAAAACCCACGCTGTGCAACCCCTCGCAATTTTAACTTAACGCCAGATGCGAAATGGTTACTGGCTGCCGGTCAGCTATCAAATACTTTAGGGCTTTTTTCCGTAGATTCCGAGGCCGGGCTCATTACTTTTCAGCAGCAAAGCGTTTTTGTTCCAAGCCCGATCTGCGTACTTTTCGACCAAGGCGAATGATTCACATCGAATCGAAGATCGCCTATTGTTGATTTGGAATGCACGATTGGTCCATCAGTCTCTGCCACCTGCGCAGTGGCCCCTACAAATCCATGCGTCGGAGGAATAAATACGTCGGTATCGCTCCGGCGAAAACCAACGTCAACGCCAAACCTGATTCTCGATTCCTGATGCCGTAATGCAATAAATCGAACATGCGCATTGCTACCGTTGACACTTGTGGCGGTTGCACCAAGAGATAGCTCGCTAGATCCGCAAACGCAACAAAAAATGCCATGACCAAGGCAACCGCAAGTGGATTGACCATCGCCTTAAAAAGAATCCAGATTCGAGTAAAATAGGGAAGTCCCAAATCCAGTTGTAATAATCGTTCATGGTACTTTTTGAAGCGAGCCGTAGCCAGCCACAGCACTCCGAAAACGATGGGCAAGCATCTGCTTTGTAGTGCTAGAATTGGACCACACAGTGTGCGATCGGCTAAGGTGCCTATCCATTCTGGCTCTTTTCGATCGAAGATTCCTATGACGATCAAATTGATAATCGGGCCAGGGAGTGCCAGCAAGAATGCCATCAACCCAATTGCGAGTAAATTGGACCATCGAGTCCTAACGCAAGCAATCAGAACAATACCGAGCACGAGTGCCAAGGCTGATGAATATAAGCTGAGTTGAATGCTCCAAAACATCTCATTCATGAACGTCCGCGATTGCGCAATGGATTGAATCAGGACGAGTGGCGACCACCGGCGGCGAATCTCATCGTGGTCCATAGTGGCTACCCATCCTGCTTTTACGATCAAGTTGGTAATCGGAATCAAAACGACCATCGATACGATGGTCCATCCCAATAGGGCTCCAATCCAACGCTGAACTTTGCGCAGCTCAAACGCTTGAAAGTCCACTGGTGCGGGAGGACCAGTTTTCTCACCGCCGACCCGTGTCTGGAATAGCCAAACCATCGTGAGCACCACTATCCCGATCGCGATCGCAAAGGAACATGCCATTGCAATAGTGCTAGAGTTCAGTTCGTTGAACTGAACTTGCTGGTAGACCGATTCCGTGAGCGTGGGAACTTGAAACAGATTGGTAACGACCATGTCATTTCCAGTCATAGCGATGGTCCAAATTGCACCCGCAGCGATCCAGGGCCAGATTTTCGGAACAAGGAAGCGAAACGTCGCGTACCAAGGACCAAAATCAAGTAGCGCTTGACGGGAATTGGAGTCAAACGAACGTCTGAGCCCCAAACTGCATAGGAGAAAGCAAACGGGAACTGCAGCTATTCCGTGAATCCAAACAACTGAGGCGATCGCCGTGCTGAGTGATATGGCTGCCGATACTTGGCTCAAACGCAACCATCCTTGGACGCCGAACCCGGCGCTCCAAGCGGTAGCTTGTACATAAATCGGGATCAAGATCAGGCTCAGTACCATGCTGGACATCCATCGATGCGATGGTACTCGAAAACAAACGGTCAGCAGAGCGAGGGTCAAGCCAAGCAGCGAAGCGAGAACTGTGGCTCCTAAGCAAACAAGGACGGTATTAAAAAACTCAGTGTTCAAGTAACAGTTAGTCTCGCTGCGGTCAGTACGGCTTGAACCATTCCAGATGACTCCGCTCGATTTTGCCATGCTATATCATGTGCAGTTCCGTGAGCCACGCTGGTTCGAATGATTGGCAATCCGAGGGTTACATTGACTGCGTCAAACATATCTAACAGTTTCAATGCGATGTGACCTTGGTCATGGTACATCGCAACCACGGCATCGAATCCGCCATCGACTGCTTTAGGCATCAACGTATCGACCGGAAGTGGTCCCACTACATCAATTTGACTTTTCGATGCCTTCAAGACTGCGGGCGCGATGATAGTTTGCTCTTCCGAACCGAATCGGCCGCTTTCCCCAGCGTGTGGATTGAGACCAGCGACGGCAATGCGTGGGGCACCCGTCAATCCCATCGCCTTTCGAATGCGGACGAACACATGGTTAGCGAGTCGGATCTTTTCATCGATGGCGTCTATCGTGAGGTGTACGAACACTTCCCTAAGTGCCATGTGCAATGTAACGTGCACAACCCCGAACCCAGCTTGGCCGCCATGCCTAGGACGGCCAGGAGGCAGGTACAGCATCATTGCATACTCTTTGACTCCGCATAGATGAGCGAGAAGTTCCGTATGTCCAGGCCAATCGTGACCGGCTGCAAGCAATGCGACTTTATGCAACGGTGACGTTACAATTGCATCCACTTGACCTTGGAGGGCAAGCGTTGTTGCCCGGACTAGACAGTCCAAGGCGAGTTGACCGCCGCGCACGTCGACTTTCGGATCGGTCGCATCATCCGCTTCCGTGTTTCCTGTAACCAAGCACCAAAGTGACTGCGACTTGTGTGTCTGTTGAGCTTCGGATTTTAGACGCCACTGGTCGACTGATTCGACCTCGTTAATTTCGAGAGGGATCGAGCATGTATGTGCGGCCTGTCTAAGAATTGCAGGCCGCCCGATTATCAATGGTTTACAATGGTCGTTCAATTGGCCGCTGGCAATCGCTTTGACAATGATTTCCGGACCTACTCCCGTCGGATCGCCCATGGTAATGGCGATGGATGGCTTCCCAGTTTTGAGCATTTTAGGACTTAACTCTGTTGGCTAATTTTGCCTTTTCGATAGCCTTTTTCAAGGCAGTTGGTGGCACTGAGGAACGCCAAACGTCCACAACTTTTCCAGTTCCATCGATCACGAGCGTGGTCGGATAGGAAAAACCGCCGGCGGTCATAAGTTGACTAATCCGAACCCGAGTGAATTCGACAGGGTCACAGTACACCGGGAGATCGCTTCCCTCGGCGTCTTGCAAAAATTTGTTGGTGTAAAATTTGAGAGAGTCTTGGGTGTCATCGCCTTTGTTGTTGCAAGAAATACTTGCAAACAGAACTTCGGCGTCCTTGCTGTAGTCGCGTTGCGTTTTGACAAAATCCGGTAACTCTTTGACGCATTCGGGGCACCAAAAGCCCCAGAAATGTAGGACAACCACTTTGCCTTCCATGTCCGAATCGGTTATCGGCGATTCTGTGTTAAGAAGTGGCTGAATATCCAGTTCTGTGATGGTTTGGCCGACAATTCTAGCTTTTTCTCTACCGATAATGATCAGTACGCAAATACCAGTCACCATGAACAGCCCAGCCAACAAAAGCGGGACAACGGCTGAGGTAGACCGTTTAGTCGATTTAATTTCGAGTGCGGTGGAGTCTGCCGTTTGAATCATTTCTCGTGTCGCACTTTCAAGGGTTGGATTGGCGATTAGCCTGTCATATCACTTGAGGTAGACTGAAATCCTATCTCCAGTTACCGTTACGATTTGACAAACGGCACGCAATTGTAGTCGCGAAGGCATTTGCATGCGATCTCAAACCATTCGTTCCAGACAACATTATTCATGCGATGCCCCTACTGCTACAGTGATAACGACGGAGTACGAGACTCCCGTATTGTAGAGGATGGCAAGGCGATTCGCAGAAGGCGTTTTTGCAATCATTGCCGTCGACGCTTCACGACCTACGAACGAGTCGAGGGGTTGTTGCAAGTGCGAAAGCGTGACCAGACGCATCAAGATTTCAGCCGCGTCAAGATAGAACAAGGACTACGGGCTGCATGTTGGAAACGAAAAATCGATGCCGAGGAGATTCAAAAGCTTGCAGGAGATATCGAATCACATATTTTGGACAACTACGAAAAAGAGGTTTCCAGCGAAGAAATTGGCAATTTGTGTATGGAGTTCCTGAGGGAGGTTGACCAGGTAGCCTTCGTCCGATTTGCGAGCGTCTACAGGAGCTTCAGCGATGCCCAGGACTTTGTCGACGAGCTGACACCGATACTCAAGACAAAAACAAAAGCAAGAAAGAGAAAGTCAGGCAAAGATACTGATCCTTAATACCCGGCCCTCCTTATGAACGGGTAAAATGATAATTTTCAGGTTTTGAATGAGCTTAATTGATTGACCTGCTGGCTATTTTGATACAAACCCAGATCAAGTAGATTGACCATGCGACCAAGACAATTGATACAACGCCAAAGAGCTTGAATTGAAAATCAGCTCGCATCGGTCGACAGCTCGAATCGAGGTTCGAATGCGACGTCAAAGTCGTATTGGTCGTCGAAATCTTCTCGATGATCGGATTTGCTTTTGCGCATTTCGCGAACTCGAATAAGGTTGTAAACGATTTCACCGAAGTCACCTGTCGTGTGGATTCCCCAACTGTTTAAAACCGTCTTGGCCATGAATCCATATTGTTCGAGAGCGAACTCACGAATCGCTTGGCACAATTGTTGGCCCGTTAAATGATGATCTTGCTTTGCTTCGCTTCCCTCGTCCATGGTGGCTGGCATCTTCATTACTTTTTGTGCGTACGCCAAAGCCTCTCGTATGAATTGGTATGCCTCTAAGTGGTACCGCTGATCTTGTTGCAGTAACTCAACGATGGCTAGTAAGTGTTCGTTCATATTGAAAGTCGCTGAATTATCTACGGTTGCATTTAGGGTATGGACTAGTACTCGACTCCACGTTTTATCACCGTCAAGCAATCGCTGGCGGGTATTAAGATCCTACGGTTGTCTTCGGTGATGAGTAAAAGCTGTTGCGCTAACAGTTCCACTGCTATTACTTTACCGCGCCCTTGCGAGGTCACAATCTCACTTCCGACTGTAGGCGTTTCGGCCACTAGTTCCTCATAGGTATCATTTTCATACCGAAGGCAGCATTTTAGTCGTCCGCATCGCCCCGAGATTTTGTTGGGATCCAGTGTTGCCTTTTGAAGTTTTGCCATGCGCATTGAGACAGGCGGCATCTCGGACAGATGTGTATTGCAGCAAACAGGCTTCCCGCAGTCACCATAATCTGCAAGTAATTTCGCTTCGTCGCGTGCACCTATTTGACGCATTTCAATTCGCGTCTTGTATTCCGTTGAAAGTCGTTTTACCAAGTCGCGGAAATCAACTCGATCATCCGCCGAATAGTACACCACCATCTGCTCACCGCCAAGAATTATTTCCAAATCCACCAACGACATGGGCAAATTTATTTCTTGAATCATTCGCTTGCATTTGTCAAACTCTTGATTCCGGGCTACTAAAATGCGTCGATGTTCATTCTCGTCCTCGTCCGATGCGTTCCTCTGAATGCTTCCGCCTGGAGGGTCCTTCATTTGACTCAAAACGCGGTCAGTCGCTTCGCACAAAACCTCGCCGCGTTCAAGTCCGCGGTTCGTTCTTGCAACGACGATATCGCCACGGCGTTGGTCCGTTCGAGAATTCATCACGAAGAGAATGCGCATCAAACCGCATCGAACAACGTAGCGAGGCATATTTTATCAAGAAAAGAAGAGGAGTGGCAGACGGGAAATCCCCGCCTGATCGATCAGCGAATTGTACTCCAAAACGCTTTAGGATTGTGGTCGCCATCGACAACTTCCTCGGTTGCCGACAACATTGCTCAATTCTGGTATTCTATCGGTCTCTGCGTTTTTGGAACGCGGAGGACGTTTCGCCTGATAACCAATAGCACAAAACCCACTCGGAATTGCACGATGCCATTTCCCGCGTCACCAGATGATAGACCAGACCCGCTCGAGAATATGCCAGCTATGCGGGCAAGGATTCCAGAGCATGTTGCGCGTGGCGAGGTAAGTACAGGCGTGATCGTAGTCACGGGCGGTACCGAATATGTACTCGACTTCGTTCGGAATTTGCCTCGTCCAAACATGATTGTGGCGCGTGTGGTTCTTCCTCATATGGTTATGCCCCAATTTATTGACGCGCTGGCTGCAAACGTGGAACTTTTCAGGCAGCGTTACGGTGAGTTACCAGGTATGCCTCAGCCTACGGTAGTTTCCCAACCCATTCAATCGGGGCCGGGAATCGTGGTTGCTGGTCCCTCGAATCCAGCTTTGGGGTTACAGCCCTCAGCACCGGATGCCAATTCCGTGGATGTCTGGCCTGGTTCTACTCCAAATCCAGGCCAGTCAACTAATCCGGGACAATCTGACTCTACCTCATCCAGTGGCCAAGCATCCACTGCACCGAATCAAAACAATCATCTTCGGCGACAGAATCCGCAGGAAGTGTACGATGACCTCAAATTGCGAGACGAGATTTTGTCGGGAGCCTATGCCAACGCGGTAATGATAGGGCACGGACCCTACGAATTCAGTTTCGATTTCATC
>JAYVPE010000494.1:0-4091 GCA_043757575.1 Pirellula sp. | reverse complement strand
ACCCAAGCTTACGTGCAATATCCCTGCCGAGAGATCGAACGTAAGTCCCAGTACCACACGTCATTTTCAATTCGAAATGTGGATACTCAAAGGAAGTTAATTCCAAGGACGCGATCAGTACTTGACGGGACGGCATTTCAAATTCCTTACCGGCACGAGCAAGTTCATGTGCTCGTTTCCCACCAATCCAAACCGCCGAGTATTTTGGCGGCGATTGCTCGATGGTGCCGATGAACGAAGGCAGTTGAGCTTCGATGGCCGCGCGATCCAAAAGCGGTGCTGACTCGATTGGGACAAGCGGAGTTTCGCAGTCGGTCGATTCGCTAGTTACGCCCAGTTGAAACGTCCCGATGTATTCTTTAGATAAGGTATGTACGGCGTCAGTCAGTCGAACCGCTTGTCCAACTAATACTAGCAACACACCGCTAGCAAGAGGATCGAGGGTTCCAGCGTGTCCCACCTTGTCAGGGCGCATCAACTTTTGAATCGCGTTGACGCAATCGCGACTAGTTGGCCCCGAGGGCTTGTGCAAATTCAAAATTCCGAACATAGGTAGACTGCGTTGAGTTTGCGGATTGTGTTGTCTATGGAATGCTCTCAAAATCTTCCCGGCTCCTTTGCTGCCTTTTTGCCGAAGATGAGAAGTGAGCATTGTAGCCATAGTCTTTGAGGGTAGCGAGTGATGGAAAATCAACGGTCCGTTAGATGGGATGTAGCCGCAGTCGTAATGTTTGCTGCAGCCGCCTTGCTTTGGCTGTCTCTATTAACACACGATGCCGCTGATAACTTAGGCGACTTCTCGGGAGCAGTTGCATCGATTTACGTACCGATGAATGCTGCTTATCCTTTGAATGATAAAATTCATAATTCCTGTGGCTATCTGGGTGCATTGGCCAGCGATATTCTGATGCAAGCAACAGGAGTTGGAAGTTATTTGATTGCCATGCTCCTGTGTCTTTCGGGAATCGTAATGCTCGGACAACAACCTTGGGCATCACCTATGGGGCGAAGTGTCGGTTGGACGTTGATCTTGGTCGCAGTCTGTTGTATTCCAACACGGTTTGGCATCTCGCCACGTATCCCGGTTCCAATAGGCGCTGGCGGCTATTTAGGAGCCCTTTGCAATATTTGGATGGATCATCATTTGGCGCATTTAGGAGGCACTATTCTGGTCTTGAGTGTGTTTGTGGGTGGGCTTCTATTGAGTACTGAATACGCGTTGGTACGGTACTTTGGCTTCGCAGCAACGGGTGGCTTAATAGCCTTGAAATACTTTCGAATTCCGACTTGGTCTTTCAAACGGCATGAGCAAATCTTCTCCGGTACGTTTTCGCCATCCCGATCCGATTTACCCAAAAGCGTAACACTTCGACAAAACCCAACATCCATCACCACTAGTAGCAATGGCCAATCAATTCCGCAAACGACTTATCCGTCGTCTGTCCTACACGCGGCTCCTTTGTCTGGGGCTTCGGCGCATGAAGGATCATCCGACAGTGGCGACGCTTCGGGACCAGCGATTCGAATCGGACGTCGAGCGGAAACAAGTTTGACGGCAAAGGATTTGGTGTCCCAATCAAAAGCTGTTGGCCGAACAGACCTCACCTTCCCTAAAGCCACGCATCCGTCCACACTTGCATCCATTGCGGGTGCACTCTTTGGTTCCAAGAAAGCACATGACGAAGTCGGCGACGCTCGGCTGGATACTATGGGCGGAAATGAAGCGCATGCCGCAAAAGCATTAGTGAGCACGCGCAGGCCAGCAAACGCAATCGAGTCCATCGCTGATGACGAGTACGACGAAGAGGCGGAAGAGGCGTACCATTCGGACAGCGATGAAGCCATTCATGCTCGCTATCATGAAGATGACGACGACATCCACACTGCTGAGGAAGTGGAAGAGATCGTTGAGGAGAAACCGAAGAAACGAGCGAAAGGTCGCTCAACCACAGTCAGATCCGATGCCCCGAACATCGAAGAAGACAAAGGCCCTCGCGTTCAAACCCGCAAATCCAAGCAAGAAGCAGTCGAACAAGCGCCCGAACCGCTTCCCGAAGACTCGCTGGCTCATCTCGACGATACCAAACTACCCGAGGGTAGCGAGGAGTACGTTCTTCCCGGACTCGACTTATTATCAGAATCGGACGAGATATCGTATGACGAGCAGACAGAGGAAGTGAAAAAGAAGGCCAAGGTACTGGAGCAAACGTTTGCCAATTTCGGATTCAATATCAAGGTAGTTGAAATTGAAACCGGCCCCGTGATCGCCCAATACGAAATCGAACTCGAAGCAGGACTTCGACTCAGCAAAATTGCGGGGCTTGCCGACGATCTGGCGATTGCGTTACGAGTTCCGAGCGTCCGAATCGTCGCCCCTATCCCAGGTAAGAATAGCGTTGGCATCGAAGTGCCAAATGAACAGCGTCAGATCGTGCGCATGCGAGAGGTGATCGAGGAAAGCGGTCCTCAAATCCGCAAGCAAAAGATCCCTTTGTTCTTAGGCAAGGACGTATCGGGCAAGGCGCTCACGGTGGACCTAGCGAGTCTCCCGCACTTGCTCATTGCGGGTAGAACTGGTACTGGTAAAAGCGTTTGCTTAAACTCGATCATTTCGTCGATCTTGATGACTCGCCGGCCAGATGAAGTGCGAATGCTGATGATCGACCCGAAGATGGTGGAGCTCAGTTGCTATGCTCGCTTGCCGCACTTGATGCACCCAGTTGTGATCGACATGCGAAAAGCCGAAGCGATCCTGGCATGGGCAGTCGACAAAATGGAGGAGCGGTACGCACTGCTAGCACGCGCTGGAGTGCGCCATTTGACAAACTACAATCAGCTTGGGCGAGAGGAGTTACTAGACCGGCTCAAGCCAGAGAACGATGAAGAAGCGGATTTGATTCCTGATCACCTACCGTTTATTGTGATCGTAGTGGACGAAATGGCGGACTTGATGATGACTTCCGGTAAAGAAGTGGAGGCTCACATCATTCGACTTGCTCAAAAAAGCCGAGCCGTTGGCATTCACTTGATCCTCGCAACTCAGAAGCCGACCGTTGACGTGATTACGGGTCTGATCAAGAGCAATTTGCCCGCTCGAATTAGTTTCCAGGTTGCAAGCAAGACCGACTCGCGTGTTGTGCTGGATGCAATGGGCGCGGACAAATTGCTCGGTAACGGCGACATGCTCTTCCTGTGGCCTGGTACAAGCGCACTGGTTCGTGGCCAAGGCACCTATTTAAGCGACGACGAGATTAATTCAGTAGTCGACCACTGCAGCTTGGGCGAACAGAACTTCGTCCAAGAACTGGTACAGCTCAAAGTCACAAGAGATGACGACGAAGCCGTAAAACTAGGTTCGTTCAAGAAACGAGATGACTTATACGAAGCGGCAGTCGATATTGTCGTTCGTGAGGGACGCGGGAGCTGTTCGTTGCTCCAACGCGCGCTTGGCATTGGTTACGGAAGGGCGGCGAGACTAATCGATTTTATGTCCGAGGATGGAATCGTGGGCCAATACAACGGTTCACAAGCTCGCGAAGTGGCGATTACCATGGCCCAATGGGAAGCGATGCGGTCCAATGCAGACGATATTGCCGAGCCATCCCCGAGCAAAGCCAAGAGTCGTTCCAACAAGATACTTCGCGATGACAGTTGGGAAGAAACTCCGAAGGCTCCCAAGGGTAAGAAGAAAAAGCGATCCGAAGACGAGCAAGCCTTCGTTGCGGCCGCAGACACTGATCACTCCGACGAAGAAAATCAATGGGCCGACGACGAAGATTAAAATCCTTTTTGAAAGCCACCCACCGCCAAAGGCAACGCCACTAGACCCCTCCTATGTCAGTCGCTTCTTCAAAAACTCCACTTCGAACATAAGTGTTGGAAGGAATCGATCAAGATGCGAGATGAGTTCGCGGCTGGCGTGGACGATCGTAAGTACCAACACATCTTCATTCCACTTCGTACAAACCACAACATGCGATTCGACCGTATGTGTAAGAAGTGTATCGATTACTGGGATGGGCAATAAAATTCCCGGCTCAGCCTCGACCAGACTGAAAAAGCGGTCGAACGCATTGAGGTACTTCGCAGCC
>JAYVPE010000493.1:0-4093 GCA_043757575.1 Pirellula sp. | reverse complement strand
GGTTATTCCGTCGGGCAAAATATTTGCGATATACGTTTCATCGTTTCGATGAAACGGCTGCATGTGCAGCCCCAACACACTCCATTCTTGAATGATATCTAGCTTGTCGTCACTCACTCTGTATTTTCGAACTGTTTTTGAGACGTTGTCGACAGTGAGGAAACTTTGCGTACCGGGCACGGGCCATAGGTCTGATACTGTCCCCATTTGAATTGAAATAGTGTCAAGGACTTTGCCGGTCGAAATGTCTCGCATTTCCAATTGGTCGACGGTCAAGCTCACAAGCTTGTTGTTGGACACGTAGCTACAATCAGAAAAATGTTCAGACAAATGACCCGAAACTGGAGCAACGAATCCAATAGTTGTTGTCTTGACCGGCTCGTCATTGAAAAGCTCGTACTGATAGAGAGTTGAGCTCATATCACCATGGTTTAGATAAATCAATTTGCCGTCGTCCGATAGATTGCAAAACTCCGTGGTGGACTTCAGCCTAATCGTCTTTGTTGAAAACCAGTTTTTTGACGATGACTTAGGCTTGCCATCGATGGCGAGAGTACTCCATTTTACACATGTGTTGCTCAACCCCTGGCAGCAAGTGACATACTCCACGCCGTCCTTCGAAAAGAATGTGTAGTTGACTTGCTCAGGCCGAGAACGGTGTACTCCCCAAGCGGCCAAATATCCAATTGGGACTAGAAAAAAGAGTAGTAAAATGGAGAAGCAGCAGCGTTTCTTACAAAAGAATCGGTCGAGCAGCGGTAGTAGGAAATTGGAGTTATTCATTTCATTCGATGGTCATCATATCTGAATGGTTACTCCGTCGAGTGGTCGTCCTCAATGATCACTTCCTCAACATCTCGCGTTGGAAGTAGGAAAAAATTGGAATTGCGATTTTTATCTCATACCATTTCCATTGTTCTAATTCTTGCTGGCAACCGAAAACTTGTTGGGGGGTTTAGGCTGGGCTGTTAAAAAACTGGGGTTGTGAAGCATTTAAAGTTCCCCGGGGGTGCGCCTCTTCGCGGCGACCCCCGGCTACTTGCTGCAATCCCTATCGGGATAGAGGAGGAAGTATTACCCAGTGAAATGGATACGCAAAACATCGTGTCAACCCTGAATTTTTAACAGCCCAGTCCAGGCTAACCCTTCCTTTGTTTGTCCACACTGGGCGATTTCATCGCATGAAGAACACCAGTGAGAGCGCTGAAATGATCCTCTGTCGTTTGTTCCGCTAATTCGAGCCCAACTACCACTTGCATATCCTCTTTCAGCGATCGCTTTCCGATAGATGCATACTGACGAAATAAGTTGATGTCATTTGAAACCAATTGGCCAAGGTGGAACTCTTTATTGATCGGCATGGCCAACGCAAGGTCTCTTCGCCGGGTGAACACTGATCGCTTTTTGTAGCCCTTGTATTGTCTGAACGTATCGTAGATGAACGATCTCCATGCGACATCGAACATGGAAAGCTGAACATCTCCCATTACCGCTTTCAATCCATCACGCAAACCGACGATTGAGTAGGTCATGAACTCTGAAAGATTTCGTTGGGTCCTCGCCTTGTCGAAGTGAAAAGTATATTCCTGCCGGGTGTTGTTGTAGTGATTTGCAAGGACATGTGCGCAGATCGCCGGAAACCCAGCCCTCAGCAGAATAAAGAACTCGATAAGTCTACCCGTTCTTCCGTTTCCATCTCCGAAGGGATGTATCCATTCAAAATAGACGTGCGCCGCAATGGCTTGTTGTATTGCTTCGTCGATCGATTGCTTGCCTTTCGAGTAGTTGAAGTCTCGCTTCAACCAGTCGCAAAGTAGGCTAACAAGTTCCGGTACTGCTTCATGGTCGGGCGCCAGATATCGCCCAACGTGCCGACGATCCTGTCGAAACTTTCCTGGAACGGAATCAAAAATCTGTCCTAGGTTCTTCCCAATAGACTTATGGAATTGGCATATCAGTTTAGGGGTCACCAAAAGGTTTTGCGAATGCTCAGCGTTGAAAACTCGTTCCCCAACTTCGTTCATCGCGTCAATCGCGTTTTGAAGTTCTTTCTGTTGGTATTGCCGACTTTCGGGAAGTTCCTTCTTTTCCAGAATTGCCTGAATTTCCGCATCGGTTAGGGTGTTTCCTTCGATTGCCGTGGTGGCTTGTGCGCCTCGACTCAACGCAACTGACTGCAGTTTGTCCCGCAGCATTGGCGTTAGCGGAAACTCACCTAATGCGTCGATCAACCCAACGCATTCCCCAAGTGCCATTGCCGTAGATTGCAGAAGATTCCAGCCCTTATTCATTTCAAGGTGCGGGTAGTCTTTCAAAATGTCTTCAATTTTCATGTTCTTTCCTATGCAAAATGGGTGGCGTATTTTGCGCAGTTTCAGCTTAAAAACCAACGCCAATAGTGCTGCATTATGGATCGGATTTGAGAAAAAACAACTTTTTATAAGTTGCGAACGTATCGCAGGCCTTGGCGGCAAAGTACTCCGATCCAATATCAAGATGTACCAATTTACCTATCAAGACCGTCGAGATCGTTTCCGCGTCCCTAACGCCAGTCAAAATCGGCCCGAGAATCCCCCGCGAAAATTCGTCTTCCAACACATTTCTATGCATGTGCCCTAGCTAGCAATTAAGTTGATATGCCTTTCAAAATGACCTGTACTTGCCGCAGCACTAGGCATTACCATCCCGAATTACCTAGAATTTGCTAGAATCTACCACCTTAATTTTTCTATCCTCTTGTTATTAAACATCGCCACCGTGATCACCAACACGATTCGAATTTACAACACGCTCTCCAAAAACAAAGAGCCATTCCACACGTTGCAGCCTGGCAAAGTGGGCATGTATCTGTGCGGACCAACGGTCTACGCGGAAGCACATATTGGCCACATGGTCGGCCCAGTCATCTTTGACACAATCAAACGATTCCTGGCGTATTGTGGCTACGAAGTCACTTGGGTAGTCAACATAACGGACGTCGACGATAAACTCATTAACAGGGCTCGTGAGAAAGGGATTTCCATGTTCCAACTTGCGACCGCCATGACCGCCGATTATCTTGCAAATCTTCAGTCGCTAGGCGTTGATCAAATCGACCATTTGCCCCGTGCTACGGACAATATGGATGAAATTATCAAGTTCGTACAAGAACTCATCCAACTGGATTTCGCGTATGCAAGCGGCGGCGATGTGTACTTTGATGTCGTAAAGGACAACGAATACGGACGCTTGAGCAATCGTTCGGTCGATTCCCAACAAGGGGACGGTGGTGATGCAGCATCGCGCAAGCGTTCGACCGGCGACTTTGCTTTGTGGAAATCGGCCAAACCGGACGAACCAAGTTGGGAAAGTCCCTGGGGACTTGGTCGGCCAGGGTGGCATATTGAGTGCTCGGCCATGAGCCGCCGCATCTTGGGTAAGACATTTGATATTCACGGCGGTGGGCTCGATCTCGTCTTCCCGCATCACGAAAATGAATTGGCTCAAAGCCGCTGCTGCCACGGACAACCCATGGTCACCTATTGGCTTCACAATGGACTCATGCAAGCCTCCGATGCCAAAGGCAAAGTCGGCGGCAAGAACGACCGCGATGAGTCTCATACGAACTCAACTGCCGCCGCAGTACCAGCCGAGGCTCCGGATAACGCCAGTACCAAAATCTCCCGCAGCAAAGGTGCGGGCGGCTTGGCTCAATTGATCGAGCGCCACACGGGTGAACGCATTCGATTCTTTCTGTTGCGATCGCACTATCGTTCCACAACTCTCTTCGGTGAAGAACCGCTGGCCGAAGCAGGGGCATCTCTCGAAGCTTTCTATCGGCTCATCCAACGATTCGAACGCATTTCGGGACTTTCGTTTTACGATGAAAGTCAGTTGCTCTTTAACAAACGCCGCGACACATTTACATCGCCATCTACCAAGAATGACGCGATATGCGAGGTCGTGCGGTTGCGTGAGTCGTTCTTGACCAAGATGGACGACGATTTTAACACGGGAGGCGCAACTGGCGATTTGTTTGAAATCGCTCGTTCGATGAATCGATTCATCGATTCGGAGCAACTGGAGGAAACTGCCAAGCGTACGCAAGAAAATA
>JAYVPE010000492.1:0-4094 GCA_043757575.1 Pirellula sp. | reverse complement strand
GGATAGACCGAGCGTGCGAGTTTGGCGACCCGTCGTCAACATTGCAACGAACATTCAGGAAGGATGATTCCCCCAATGTCGAGCACAAAAACTGTTTTCACGACTGGAGAGGCCGCCAAAATTTGCAAGGTGAGCCAACAAACGATTATTCGTTGTTTCGATAATGGATCGCTGAAAGGATTTCGCGTTCCAGGTAGTCGATTCCGTCGAATTCCCCGCGATCTGTTGTTCGTCTTTATGAAAGACAACGGTATCCCTACGGATGCCCTCGAAAGCGGAAAGAAAAAAATCCTGATCGTCGACGACGATCAAGATTTGGTTGATCTCATGTTCGATACCTTTGAACGCGATGGCAGATTTGATATCCGCACCGCGAACAACGGTTTCGATGCAGGGATGCAGGTCAAAGAATTTCGACCAGATATCGTCGTTTTGGACGTGATGCTACCAGATATCAATGGAAAAGAAGTTTGCCAACGAGTTCGTGGCGACCGTACCATGGATTCCGTAAAAATCCTTTGCATCTCTGGCATGGTTGAGCAAGATAAAGTCTCCGACTTGCGTGCCGCTGGCGCAAACGAGTTCATGCAAAAGCCATTCACCACGGATCGACTGCTTGATCGAGCATGCGATTTATTGGAAATCGATAGACCCGTCGCGATCTAATGTGGTCGGTTCATTCCTGAACCGCATGAGTTTCAAGCCAAGATTCGTAGCCATCCCATCGAGATGGCTATGTTCGTTTGCGCTTACTGAGTGTACTTTCGATACGTTGCACCAACGACTAAACTGAGTTGGCTATTTTGCCGCACGTCCTGTCGCCAAGAGATCAACCTGCCGTGAAGAAACCGATACCCAACATCGATCCGAAAAGGATCGAAAACGCAGATCGTGCAACCTCCAAACGAACTGGTCCGTCATCCAGAAAAACGGTGCTTACCATCGCGCAAGTGGATTCCAGGAACGAACACTGCGATGCAACGGATGAATATCTTATTGAGGATGCCAGCAACAAAGCCGCAAACGGCAGCCTTCCAGAACAAATGCAGCGATTAGGAATTCCGTCCAAAACAATTTCGCCCGAATTGGCAACCGGCTTTTCGTGCAAACTGATGGCGATTGCTTTACAGCGACGGTCCTGTTTATCGGCGAACGGTGAAAACGCATCAATCCAAAAACTGGTTGAAAACGTACTGAATGGATTTGAAGAGACTGCAGATTTAACGACTGGTGGCGGCAGTGTATTGCAAAGACTAAAGTCGCTTTTAAACCAATTGCATCTAGATGAGCTTAAAGTTCAAGATTGCACTGCATCTGCAACTGACGACAATCCAAAGCAGGTCTTGTCCAATGCTCTCCACGCTGTAATCGCTTGCCTTTGCCAGGGCATTCAGATGGATCAAGCGATTGAAACGGCCAGCCAAAGGGCCATTTACCAATTTGCTTACGGTTTAACACACGAAATCAATAATCCGCTTGCAAACATAGTGGCCCGGGCTCAGCAACTGATCGCTTCAGCGTCCACCGATTCAGATCGGCGCTCATTAGCAACGATTGTCGATCAAGCGATGCGGGCACATGAAATGCTAGCCGAGATGATGCGAGTTGTACAACCGCGGTCCATTCAACCTCGCGTGGAAGACATCGTTGCGATCGTACGACAAGCTGTTGCAGTTCAGGAAAAGCAATGGGCTCATGCGCAAATTCAATGCAATCTCCGCGTGTCGACGAAACCGCTTTATTGTTCGGTTGAAAAAGCTTCGGTGATCGAAGCGGTTTGCAGTATTTTGCAAAACGCATTGCAGGTTTGTCGGCCAAACGACCGCGTTGAAATCAAATGCCACCAAGTCGAATCCGATAATCCTGATTATGGACCATCCAGACTTCCTTCTCATGCGGATGAAGAATCCGTTCCCCGCATTCGCATTGCGATTCGGGACACCGGACCAGGGTTGTCGCATGAGGCAACAGAACGCGCATGGGATCTCTACTTCAGCGGACGTGAGCATGGACGTGGCCTAGGAATCTCTCTTGCGAGTGTCCGTCGAACAATGGATGCTCATGGCGGTTTTGTTTGGATTCAAAGCCATCCGAATGCGGGATGCACGGTCGAAATCAGATTGCCGATAGTGCCGGAGCCGCCAACTCCTCGAAAAGTCTTTGCAATTTAACGCGAGACATCCTAGATTCCCTGGAAACTTTCCTAGACGACCATGAACTTGGGTCGCGTCTTTGTCTAGAATCTATGCGTCGATACAACCCTATCCCGCCTGAACGAGTCCATCTGTCATGAAGCCGCTTTTCCAATTTCTAGCGATTGCTTTTCTCCTGTCCTCTTCGAGCCTGGCCTATGCGCAAAAAGAAGCACCGGCAATTTCCAAACTTGATCCTGCGATGGACGTCAACAAGAAAGCGGCTGCCGATCTTGATTGGCACAATGTGATGGAGTGGGGAGTCGAAGGCCGTATTCTACCAGATCAAGAGCGACAGCGATGGTTCGATCGATTACCAAGTTCGGCAGAATCTGTTGTTTCTCCGAGTGTCTGGAATCTTAGTCGGGACAGCGCCGGGATGATGGTCCGTTTCAAGACTGATGCAACGGCTGTTCATGTCCACTACAAAGTTACCAAAAGCAATCTTGGTATGCCACACATGCCAGCTACTGGCGTGAGCGGCGTGGATTTGTACGCGCGCGATACAAACGGCAATTGGAAATGGGTACAGGTTACCAAGCCAGCCACACAAGAGGTCAAGGCCGAAATCATCAAGGGTTTGGCTCCGGGCTATCGGGAGTACGCAGCTTACCTGCCACTTTATAACGGTGTCGAATTTATGAGCATTGGAGTGAAAAAAGGGAGCAAGTTCGAGGGACTTAAACCACGAGAGAAACCCATCGTATTTTATGGAACTAGTATCACTCACGGCGCATGTGCGAGTCGGCCCGGCATGGTCCACACCGGCATTTTGGGACGTCGGCTGGATTTGCCGATTGTGAATCTTGGCTTTTCTGGCAATGGCCGAATGGACAAAGAGGTGGGCGACTACCTAATCCAAATCGATGCTGCCGCTTATGTGATCGATTGCTTGCCCAACATGGGACCAGCGGATGTAACCGCTAAATGCATTCCGCTCGTCCAACAACTTCGAGCCGCTAAACCCAATATTCCAATCGTTTTGGTGGAGGACCGACGCTTCACTAACGATTGGATATTGCCAGATAAGCAACAGTTTCACACAGACAACCACGCTGCACTTCGAACTGCATTCGAGCAACTGCAGAAGGATGGCGTGAGCAAGTTATATTACATTCCTGGCGACAACCTGTACGGAGATGATACCGAGGGTGCAACCGACGCATCGCATGCGAACGACCTTGGATTCATGCGTCAAGCAGAAATATTCGAGCCCATACTTCGCAAAGCCTTGGCTGGCAACGAGGGTGTTACCGAAACGGCAGACGGCAAAGTAACTTTGGTTGCAGACGGCTACCAATTCACCGAGGGGCCTGCGGTAGATTCTCAGGGTGTTGTGTTCTTTACCGATCAACCCAACGATCGGATTTTGAAAGTCGACCTCGAAGGAAAAGTCACTGAGTTCATGAAGCCAGCAGGCCGGAGCAATGGAATGTTCTTCGCTCCAGATGGAAAACTGATTGCTTGTGCCGACGAAAAGAATGAGATGTGGGAGATCGCTCCTGACAAATCGCATCGTGTCCTTTTCGGTAAATTCGAGGAGCGAAAATTAAACGGTCCAAACGACGTTTGGATCGACTCAAACAGCACAATGTATTTCACCGATCCTTATTACCAACGGAAATGGTGGGAACACAAAACCAGGCCTCAAAGCAAACAGTCTGTTTATCGTGTCGATCGGGATGGTGCGAATGTGACACTCGTGGACGACTCGCTGGTTCAGCCGAATGGAATCGTCGGCGATTGGGAGCGGCGATTGCTCTTCGTAGCGGATATTGGAGACTCCAAGACGTATCAATATACGATTGCAAACGATGGAACGCTCGTTGATCGCAAGCTCTTTTGCTCAAGCGGTTCAGATGGCATGACTATCGATGATCAGGGAAACCTCTACTTAACCGG
>JAYVPE010000491.1:0-4099 GCA_043757575.1 Pirellula sp. | reverse complement strand
ATCAGGTGCGACGACCACCTCGAACGGGAAACTGCCTGCGGGAAATTGAACCGTGGCTAACTTAGTCGCTGCGCCCACATCCATGACTACGAGTTGGTTCGCGATCATCCCACACACTAACAGTCTGTTGCCACCTTCCAATCCAGCCAATGCGGAAACAACGAATTTTTGCTTTGGGTCAACAATCTGAAGCTTGCTGTCCAACGTCAGGTATCCAGCCTGATGTCGATAGACATAGACACACTCATCCTCGGCTCCGCTTACGAATAGTTTGCTGCCATCCTCGCTAAAACGAAGCCCTTGAAATGTCTGGTCGACGACAACCGAAGAAGTGATTTTCTTTTCCGAGATTGAAACTATACGAATTTCGTGCGTACCCCATCCGGAATGTAGGATTGCGGCAAACTTGCCATCCGGTGTTAGCTCCATCCGACTTGGAAAATCGCCTAGATCTATTTGTTGCCCCGCTGGCCGCAAGGACCAGCCGTTGGGTAGCAATGTCTGCCCATTGCTTTGCAGCCCCGGTAGTTGGACCGGACTTTTCTTGGCAATCGACTCCTGAGAAAAGGCTTTACTTTGAAAAGGTAGTGTTGCAAACAAACTAAGACATAACACGGAAATTCGAGGCCAAATGTCAATCATAAACTATCGCTCAAAATGGGAAGTTGGGTGGAGTGAGTTATTGGTCAAGCGACTTAAAGCTTTCCATTTTTAGCACATTTTTGGTCTACAGAGGACGTCTAAACGAAATATCATTAACGCATATTAAAAACGGTGAGGTTTCCCGCATTTATCGGCCGCCATCTTGCACGTTTCCAACGGTTTTTTCGCAACCAGGGTGAGCAATGCTATTTGGAATATTGCTATGTTAATCCAACATCGGCCAGAAGCTTCGCGGCTATCTTTTCGGCAGCGAAATACTCCTCCGCTATTGCCCTCGCTGCTAAACAATGACGGCGGTAGTCGCTGTTTATTGCGTCGATCGCCGCTAAAGCTTGATCCATCGTCGAGAATGCGAACAAGCCCTCTCCAGTTGGCAGAACGCTTGTAAACCCAGTATCTTGTGTTACGACAGGCTTACCGCTTGCCAAATAACACACATCGCGTTCACTAAACCAACCGCTTCTCAGCCGAACGTTTTGGTCCTTGGCGACTGTAAACTCGGCGCGCGAACGGCGAAAGTACTCTGGGTAAGCGCCAAATATGTCAAGCGACATTTCGAACGGCGAAACCACTTGCCAGCCATGCGAGGTCATCCTCTCGAGATCGGCTGGATCGTTAAACTTCAATGCTAATTCGATCGCTTGTGTTGTTTGATTTGCAAGCATTATGAATTTTTCCCATTCATGATGCTTGCTCCACCGGTAGCATTGTCCATTGAAATCGACGTCACTTCCACTCTGTCGGTAATTGCCGATGGTTGTGAAAAACTTGGCTTCAGGCGTATAAACCATTGGCCATAATTCAACATCAATCGGCTGCCGCGTCTTGCGGTACTTTCCCTCCAGTCCATTGAGCGGAACACCACAGTCAGGCGCACCATAGTTCTCGCCATACGTGACAATGAAATGATGATTCGCGAATGCCTTTAGCGAGCGTATATCGCCGTTCGCCAATTGGAGTTCGGCGGTCACCGGATCCGTCTGCACGTAGACTCTCAAGGGCGCAAGCAGTTGTTCCTCTCTGAGTTCCGTCGCACCCACAATATTCAGCAATGCGTCACAGGAACGGTAAAGTTCATTAAGCCTCGCTTCGGAAATCCCCCAACATGCCCCCTGCTGATCTGCAAATCTAAACGCCCACTGATCCTGTAGTCCGATTTTCGAGAGACTATTCGTAATATGATTCACGGCATATGAACAATCACAGGTCACGCATTGTTGTATCGGATCATAAGGCCAAACCGTGTCGTCCTCGATATACCAGACTTCATGCCCAAGTTGATGTAGGCCACGAAGCCAATTTAGATATAGCCAAGTCTGACCGCCGTACGGGCAGCGACCCATCATGCCAAGTACAATGATGCGGAGTTTAGCAGCCAATGAACCCTCCTCGGAAATGGATTACCGACTGTGAAAAGTAAAAGTCGTTCGGAATCATTATACGGGTCCTTAAGCACAATCCAATCCACCTTGAAATTGCGACGGTTAATTTTTAACGATGATTACGCTTCATTTGGAGCGAGAAAAGATTGCAGCGATTTGGGGGCCTAACCGGAGATATTGAGATACCTCCGAAATTCAATCCCGACCTCCATTAGTGCAATACGAGCGCGCGATGAACATTCCTTGGCTTCACTACGCGCTTGTTCGGAAATGCAATACTCGAACGCTTGCTCTAGGCGTTCCTGAGAAAGATCGTCTACAGATAGGATGGTTCGCCAGCCAATAGCCTCTGCCTGCCGTGTCAATTTCGCGCCGTGCTGAACGCTGTCAATGGCGACAGCCGGAATGCCATTTTTCAGACTTAAGACCAAACCATGCAAGCGAGTGGTAATAACTACATTTACGCAGGAAATTAATGCTTCTACTTGCGCCGACGATTTACTCTGGCTTGCGTTTTGATCTAGCCGAGTATCGATGGTCAGAACGGCTACATCTCGAGAACCCAGGAATTTGTCGATTGCTTGGTCCACGCGCTCGTGATGGTCTTGGTCTCCATATTCTGGCTGGGAATCGATCAAGATCTTCCCAACGACCATCGCTGGTGGTGCACTTGCAAGGAACGCTAGATCGGGTCTTATCGTCCGTGAGCTGTCCCGCTCCAACAGCAATTCAAACGGATTCCATTCATCGAGTGACTGAAGCATGGATAGATTAATACCGATCCAATCGCAGTGTGAAAAGCGAATAAGCATTTCGTCCACGGGAGGGCCGTTTCCAAACGGACCGCACACAAAAATCAATCGTTCGTAGTCGGACGGATTTACCGAATACCAGTCAATCCCTCCCTTGAACGGCGGTGCTAGAGCAACGTCGTAAGGATTCGTATTTTCGCCTAGCCATTGACAAACCAAGTCGCGTGTCAGCAGATCACCTGCCGACGCACCCATCTCGACGAAGCTAAACCAGCCAGCTACAAGCGTTTTCATCACGACCTCAAATCTATCACTAAAACATTTCTCTTGTCACACTCTCAAAATCAATATCTGCGAAACTGCAAAGGCGAATCTGCTGTCTCGCGATTTCCCTATTAACTTTTGGATGGCAAAGCGTCTCGATCTCGAGCACCCGTTCCTCTCGGTACATTGTCGTCAAGAATTGCGGATATCCAGGGTGACAGCACATTTCCGAAACCCCAGGCTTTAGGTCTGCAAAATACTGCTTCATTGCATCAACATCAATGAGTTGTGGCGCGCTCTCACCATTTTCCGTCTGGCCGTAGAAGGAACCGATATAACGTACTCCCTTTGCTGCATGGCGTACCGGGATTTTCAGATCTGTTCCCACGCGACGAAAAGCCGCGAGCAGCGGTTCACTTCGGTGTACGTGCTGATGCGAGTCAATATGAGTCGGGTTCCGTCCTATAAGATCGTAAAACTGAGCCAGTTGGCGATGTAATTCATCAATCGTCAAGCGGATGTCCCTGAGATCGACGACTTCGTAGATTGGTTTCCAATCGCATCCGGTAAAGTACCATTCTCCAGCGTCGAAGTGCAAGCCCACAGATAAATCAGGTATATTTTTTGCAGCGATGGCGGCTTGACGCGCTGAAGGCCATCGGACCATTAGACTTGTACTCGTAACAATTCCTTTGTTGTAACATTCTAGAATACCGCTGTTGATACCCTCCGACAGACCAAAGTCATCTGCATTCACAATCAAAAAACGATCGGTACTCATCTCATCCCCCAAGTTCGTCATTAAAGTCGCGACGACTTTCTTTCATGCATGACAGGAATTTACACTTTGCGGTTCAAAAAAATCAAATAATTTGAAAATCTGTTCCTGCTGCAATCTGCTGAAACGATTTATTCCATTCGACTCTGCCTCCTTCCAAGACCACAATCCGATCGGCTTTTCGGACGGTGGACAATCGATGGGCAATGATGATCGTAGTGCGTCCACGCATCAAGACGTCTAATGCTTCGACCAGTAGC
>JAYVPE010000490.1:0-4102 GCA_043757575.1 Pirellula sp. | reverse complement strand
TGCGACAAACTAGCGAAATTCGAAAAAAACCTGCCTCGCGACTGTTTCGCGAGCGCCGAACTCATGCAATAACAAACCTATGCAATATCCAGGCTAGGTTGTCTAGCTGAGGATTGTCCGACCTACGCGAACCAGCTGAAACAATATCAGAAATGACTCGATTCCAACTATTTGTTTGCAGTCGGCAGACGGGGAAGTACTATTTAAGGGATTCTCGATCAAGGAATCGCCATTCCGCACGCTAACGTCATGAGCATACCGGATGGTTTTGACGAATTTCGCTTAACAAATTGGGCCTGATTTATGCGAACGCGACGTTTTGCTTTTTTCTTTACATTTGTCTCTCTCTCCTTCGCAGACTTTGTGTATGCACAAGATCCGCTGGATGAGATGTACGGACAAGCGGTCCATTCATTTTTCCGTGGCGATTCCATGCATGCCGCAGAACTTCTCAACGAAGTGATCGATGCAGGAAGCCAGGATCCACGAGCATTTTTCTTCCGTGGATTATGCCAATCGTATGGTGGCGGAATGGATATGAGCAATCCTGATTTTGAAAAAGGCGCTCAGCTCGAAATAGAAGGCAAAAAAGTAGTCAATATCGGCAAAGCATTGGAACGGATTCAAGGACAAGCCAGGGTTGCAATCGAAAAAGCTAGGTCGAAGGCTAGATTGGCTTCGAGGGCTCGACTTCTTGAAATCCAACGAACTCGATACGAAGAAATGCAGCGAGGCGGGGCTCCTCAGGGTGGAATTGTTGTCCCACCTAGAATGGATGCAGCTCCTGCTCCAAACGTATTTGCGCCGAACGATCCATTCAGCGAGGGCATGACCAAGGGCAATCCTAAAACGATGCCTAAAGAAGCGGGCGCGGCGGACGAATTCGCACCGGAAACCCCCGCCATGCCAACCGATCCGTTGCCAACACCCGAGGATGCCAGCGATCCATTCAGCGATCCAAAGTAGCAATTGCGCTATCCCCGTTAAACGATTTGGCAGGCGACGGCTGTCGCGAGCATCGGCGCTGAGTGGTGAAAACGCAAAGCTTCTTATACAATCTTGGAGGCGTGCTTAACTCAGGTTGGAGACCCATGCGATGGCACCGGATCTTAGCTTATCCAAGTTTCCTTTATTACTACTGGCAGTAGTTGGCGTGGTCTTATTCGCCCTCGCGTTGTTTGGCTCTATCGCGATTGCCAAGTTCTTTTTCGGCCGCAAACGAATAATCTCTCAAAACGCATCGAAACTGTTAATCGCCGAGGAAGCGCTACAAGCAAGTGAAGCGAGATTCGCTCTGGCCGTCGCGGGTTCCTTGAACGGCCTGTGGGACTGGGATGTTAGGACCGGGACTGTCTATTATTCACCTCGATTTCAAGAATTGTTGGGCTTTGTCGCATCCGAAATGGAGAGCACGTTGGAAGCTTGGCAGTCGAGGTTGCATCCTGATGATACCTCAGCGACCCTAACTGCTGTGAATGCCCACCTACAACACCAGCGACCCTTCAGTCACAGATACCGCTTACTTTGCAAGCAGGGTGATTATCGATGGTTTCATGCAAGCGGTCAGGCCGTGTGGGACAATTCGGGCAACGCTACGCGAATGGCCGGATCGATCATGGACATCTCCGAACAGATTGAAGCGGAACACGCCCGCGAAAGTTCGCAGCGACTCTATCTTTCGTTGGTTGAAAACCTACCCGTTTACCTCATGCGTAAGGACACTGCTGGGCGATTCACGTTTGCCAATCAAGCCTTTTGCAGGCTGTTGGATAGGTCGCTGGAAGAGATTCGAGGCACTACCGATTTCGATCACTATCCGAAGGAGCTAGCCGAAAAATACCGACGCGATGATGTTCATGTTATTGAGACGGGAGAGTTGTTCGAGGACGTTGAGGAAAATGTCGATGGCAACGGCCAACATTACTTCGAAGTTTTGAAAACACAGGTCATTGATGCGCTGGGATCGGTGATAGGAACCCAAGCCATCTTTTGGGATGTGACTGATCGAAAGATCGCCGAGATCGCGCTGCGTGAAGCAAAGATTGCAGCCGAACAGGCCAATATTGCTAAAAGCGAGTTCTTGGCAAACATGAGTCACGAAATACGCACACCGATGAACGCCATCATCGGAATGACCGAATTGGTACTAGAAACTCAACTCTCGCTTGACCAACGTGAGTATCTTGTCAATGTGATGGAAGCAGGTGAATCACTACTGACTATTATTAATGAAATCCTGGACTTTTCGAAAATCGAAGCAGGAAAAATGCAATTGGAGTTCAATCCATTTGAGCTGCGTGAAATGTTGGGTGTCACTTTGAAATCACTTGGCGTACGAGCTTACGGCAAAGGGATCGAGTTGATTTGGCAATGCCAAGAAGACGTGCCTGCCTGGATTGTTGGCGATGCGACTCGCCTAAGACAGATCCTCTTTAATCTCGTCGGCAATGCGATCAAGTTCACCAACGAAGGAGAGGTATTGCTAAGTGTTTGCAAGGTTTCTAATAGCGAAACGACGACGGAACTTGAATTCTCTGTCATCGATAGTGGAATTGGAATCGCCCAAGCGAATCAGGAGAAAATTTTTGATGCATTTCAACAGGCTGACATGTCCACCACCCGGAGATATGGCGGTACCGGTCTGGGTTTGGCAATATCCCGCCGGCTGATCCAGTTAATGGGCGGGGAAATCAAGGTAGAGAGCGAACTCGGAAAGGGAAGTACCTTTCGGTTTAAAGCAAATTTTGGCACCGATGAAAGCCATTCCGTTGAGGCGGTTTTGGATACCGCACAGTTTCAAGATACTTCCATACTCGTAGTGGATGATAACGCCACCAACAGGAGAATCCTTGTCGAGGTGCTTGGCGCATGGGGGCTGGCTGTGCATGCGGTTGAAACGGGCAAAGAAGCGATCGAATACCTTCAAACTTGGATTGAGAAATCCCATTCGCAACCCTTGCCGGTGCTTGTTACCGACTACAATATGCCAGAAATGGATGGTAGCATGTTGTGTTCCAAAGTCCGCAATGATCCTAGGCTATCCGGAACCAAGATCATTGTGCTTAGCTCAAGCGTCGGCGTGGCGCAAAGCGAATTTGGAAATCTCGACATCGCGGCATTTCTTTACAAACCGATCAAGCAATCGGAGCTCTTCAACGCGCTTGCAAATACGATCGGTGCCAAGATCGACTTGCCAATGTTGCCACGTCTACAGCTTCCCGAAGCGGAAACCATGCCGCCACTCAATGTTCTCTTGGCCGAGGATGGACTAGCAAATCAAAAGTTAGCCATAGGTCTATTAAAACGCTGGGGGCACTCGGTGACGGTAGCGGAAAATGGTTGCGAAGCAGTCAAGGCATGGGCCGATGAGCCTTTTGACGTTATTCTGATGGACGTACAAATGCCCATAATGGATGGACTAGAAGCTACGCAATCCATTCGTTCCAAGGAGGCGGGTACCGATCGTCATATTCCAATCATTGCAGTCACAGCCCACGCGATGACCGGTGATCGAGAAAAGTGCTTGAAGGCGGGAATGGATGGTTACGTCACCAAGCCCTTCAAAAAACAAGCCCTTTACGAAGCTCTCCGTCCCTTGGTCAGAAAATAAAGAAATGAAAGGTGTCAAATCGGAATGGAGCCACTTGATCTTTCGCTCGCCATAAAGGCGACGGACGGCGATCTCGACCTATTGCAAGTTGTCATTGAAGCATTTCTGGAAGAGTACCCGGCTCTGCTCGCTGAATTGGAAACCGCCATTCGGGCTGGCGATAATACGGTCGTCCAGCGAGCAAGTCACACCATCAAAGGCACACTCAGACTCTTTGGTAATGTGCCTTCAAAAGAGTTGGCCGAACGTCTTGAAGAGATGGGCTGTACCGGTTCTCTGAGCAACGCAGCTGAAACGTATGACTCGCTTAAGCTCTCATTGGCATCGCTTCGACGACAATTGTCGGATGCTATGAAGAACCTATGATTGGTAATCACGCGCGAAGAAGTATTCTGGCATAACATGTAGCCGACGTCGCTCCGCGACTCGGCAATTCAGTGTCGCGGAGCGACACTGCCACAACGATCGAATCAAAGAACTTCTGCCGTAGTG
>JAYVPE010000489.1:0-4104 GCA_043757575.1 Pirellula sp. | reverse complement strand
AAGATGAATACCGCGATTTTCTAAATCGGTACGGAATCGAATTTGACGAGCTATACGTTTGGGATTGAATGGATGGTGAGACCACGACCAATGATTATCCCTTATGCGGCGTAGTGCGATGTAGCGGCACGCATGCAGGCCACGAGCGGCATTGGATTGAATTGAAAATTTGGCTCGTCTGACGAATTAGTGGGTGATTTTCAGTGATCCTCGGGGCCCGCCCCGAACCCTGGGATTTTTCGCTTTGTGCTAAAAGCAAGGTTTTGGGAAAAAGAAGGTAGAAGCTATCTTACGACAGCCTCCCCATGTTTTCTCACACGCTCGGAAGAGGGTTGCTGCCAAAACGATATCCGCTTCTGCCTCGAAGGATCGCCACTTGAGTAAACGACTCCGGATCTCCTACCCCTTGCTTGAAGTTCGTGTCGAATCCCTTCATCACGTCACACCACAGCTCGCCAGACATGCCTACTCGATTGATGTTCGAAGGTTTTTTACCGGAAATGGGATCGAGTCTATACAGCAAAGCGCGACGCGGGTCCGTTGGACGACATGAAACGCACCGACGTCGTTGGGATCAAAGATTTCGCGAGCGACAACTCTACGCTGGGTTCGTTTGAATCGCCTTCAAAATCGTCTTGCCGCGACTACCTGTCAGCATGTTTCGATGATGGAGAATTCGCGGCGCAAGCCTTCTAGGGCAATCCAAGAAAACCAGTTAGTTTCAATATTTTTGTCGCGACTTCGGCCTCGCCCAGCTCGCTTGTATCCACTACTGTCGCGTCAAAATGATCGGTAGCAATTGTGATCAAGTCACGTTCCATAGCGAGGAACATCTCTGGATCACGCTCAACGAGCAAATCGTCAGGGGCGATTTCGCAAGCAGATCGTTCCCGTCGCATTTGCAGTCGTTGCCTTCGAACTTCGATTGACGCCGTCAATACTATGGTCACAAAGAATCGTGGATGCTCAGGAAGTAGACGTTCAAAGGCTTCTACAACCTGAGGAGTACGATTTACGCGGTGGTAGGCAAGCGATCGTAGAAGAATGGTCGAGTCTTGAATCAAAGGTTTCTCGTCGGGCACGTACCCACGTAAGTCGACTCTTAATGCCGCGACAAACAAATGGCCTAAACCTTCCGCGTCTAGAGAATCTTCACGGCGAAGTCGGTCGGCCAAGTCGAAGACGTCATTGTTTAAGCAAAGTCGGTTGCTGCGAACTTCCCAACCACCAAGGCGTTGTGCAAGCCGGTCTCGAGCTGTTGTTTTTCCCGCTAGGTCCAAGCCTTCGATATGAATTATTGGTACTCTCACTCTTCCTCCTTTGCTTTCGCAGACACCATGACATGCAAAACGGTGACGCCGGATTTGCCAGTCAGTTGGTCGAGTACCATTCGATAGGCTGACAAACTTGTTACCTCGTGATTTACACGGACTACACAGTTCGCTCCAGGAAAGTCGACAACCGCTGGAACCGGCTGTCCGCCTGTGCTTGCCGCTCCACCGTTGTCGATCAACACGATGGTCATTTTTACACCACGCGCGACGGCTTCTTCCATTGCTATTTTCCCCGAGTGAAGAAACGCGGCATCGCCGGTAACACAAAACACGTTGCTTTCCGTGCCCGACACGCTGCAACCTATTGCGGTTGCTACACTTGCTCCGTAGCAAAGGCAGGCATCGATAGTCCGATTGGTATCCATTGTAAAGCTGCCCAAGTCACCGACAACGATTCGATTTTCAAATGAACGGATGGCCGAAAACAGCGATTCGAACTGATTTGAAAAGCGAAAACTATTCGAGTGGTCAATGCTTGCGGACGCATCATTATTTTGTACAACACGGGTTGAACAGATCGCTTGCATCTTCTCTGTGGCGAAACATCCGCCTGCTTCAAAAACGTCTATGGTATCTGTTCTTTGTAGCGCTATCCGCAATGCCTTTGCAGGCAGTGGGTAAGTCCAGACGTGAAAAGAATCACAATAGCTAGACGGCAACGAAGCCCCTACTGCAATCGTGCGAGTCACGCCGCGCGATGGTGGCGTGTATTGAGTTTCAACAAATCTAGCAATGTGCTCGGCTCGCTCGCCGTTGGTCACGCGATGAGTATGCACGTTCACGGGATGAGCCACGCAACTGACCGAATCACGTCGAAATATTGGTGGTTTCTGTGACCGTTGTTTGCGTCGAAACTTCTCAACGCTGCGCAGAGTTTGATTGGTGAGTCGAATTACAACTGGAACGTTTAGTTCTTCAGAAATTCGCGATGAATTGAGGGCGCAATCGTAAGCATGTGCAGCCGAAACTGGCTCGAACCACAGTCCCGGAGATAGGTCGAATAAGTGTCGACTATCCTGCCTGCACTGGGACCCTGCGACCTCGACGTCGTCAAGAACCACAACCACTAGACCGGCCTTCGTTCGCAAATTCATTGAGTTCACAAATGGATCTGCGGCATCATTCAAGCCGACGTTTTTTAGTACGACTGCCGATCGACGTCCCGCCAATGCGGCTCCCCAAGCGACCGAATACGCGGTCCGTTCGTTAACCGAATTAACGCCTCCGACAGCAGCGACAATTTCGTGCGCGTGGAAGCCTGGATATCCCGTGACAACTTGCACGCCACCGTCCATCAAGCCGTAAGCAATTGCCTCGATTGTGGATGCGTATGCAGTTGTCGTTTGCTCTAAGATCATTGCATTTAGCATGGCTATCTCCCTCCGACAGAAGCCGGTAACTCGGCGGTCACCCACGTGCGTTTCAACGCGTTCGCTTCGTACATCATGCTTATCATGCGCACGGTCAAAGCATGATCCTCAATGCTAGAACGAAGATTTGTCTTCTCGATTTTGCCAGCAATAAAACCGAGAAACTCACGCAGGCAAGCTTCCTTTACCTGCTCGTTGTAGAGCAGTCCACTATCGTAGCCGTTCGTTGAAGGCAAGTCAGCTAACCGAATTGTTTCCATCGGTTTGTTTTCGCCGCGTCGCCCTGGGTTTCGAAATACACGAATATCAAAGTGGTTATTACCGCCCAAATCAAACTCCATTTCGTCACAACGATCATGCTTGTCGTTGGCCTGATACGACTCGATGTAAATCGTCTGAAACGGACCGCTGTCGATACGGTGACGCTCGTGTCGCACCCGTCCATTACCTTTGTAAAGATCGGTGCCGGGTCCGAGCCATGAGCGTCTAGCGAACCCATTGTGATGTAGGCGAACGCTTGCGGTGGCAACGGTCTCCCCGCAGCGATTAAACTCAATCATCGCGCTGGCATCGATTTCACCGAACGAAGACATCGCACTTTTCAACTCGACATCCGACTTCGGGCATGCTTTTTCGTAGTCCTTCCCGAAGTAGCGAACGTAGTCTGCACGATGAACCTGTTCGATGAAACCTGCCGGCATAGCAAAGCTCGAGGTCAATGCTATTTCCTCAGGTCTTTTTGTGTCGATCAAGCCAGCGTTAAGAAAACAGTTGACCATGTCAATGCAGTGATAACCGCTGTGGGAAAGCTTGCCGTACCCCTGGTTGTACGGATGATAGTTTTGACTAATGATTTCCGAAGGTAGTCGCCACTGACCATCGCAGTGCTCGGATGCGATGTTGGTAACGGAACAACCGGTTTCATCACGCACTTCTTCGATCAGCTTCATCACATGTAGAAATCCAGGATGAAACCGCCGATGGCTGTTGACCAACAAGCAAGTGTTTGCACCGCTCGACTGCAATTGAGAGTATCGATTTAAAATTTGGCAGTAGTCATCCCAGAGCCCCCGAGCCTGACCAACATCATGGGCAACATCGCGCCGAGTCGTAAGCGGTTTATCGACAAGCACATTCAGCCCACGTTCCAAAGCCCAATCGAGGTAAGCTTTGTGCATGAGCGGCTCAGTGCTGATGATGACAGCGTTGATCTGTTGCTCGTCCACCATTTTATCTAGCTGTCGTTGCACCCCAACAGGCAAATCGCCGGTGAACGACTCCACGAAGCACTGAGAGGCAATCGCCCTATTCGCTCGAAGGATATCAGCGGTCTCGTTTCGTTGCGACTCCAATTCGACTACTGCCGCTAAACGAGCCCCGATTTCCGGCCCCAACTTCAT
>JAYVPE010000488.1:0-4105 GCA_043757575.1 Pirellula sp. | reverse complement strand
GCGATTCGAATTGATCGAGAGCCCCCAACTCACCTTGCCGATCGAAAGCTCGTTCAAGTGTATCCAGGCGCTGACGTAATGAGGAACGGCGTTCCAGACGTCGAATTTCGTTTTGATCCGATAGGCCGATGTTCGGGACTGAAAAGGTCGGCGAATTGGGATCGCCGCTTACGGTAAACGGCGAGTAAGCGTCGCCCAGGTATGCTGGACCATTGTATTCCAACGGTGGATTGATCCCCGCATAAAGAGGCAATGGATTCGATCGGTGGCCACCTTGGGAACGCAAGTAGTTGGTGACCGTCATCCAATCAGGAAACTTCGGTTTGGGTTTATCGCGAGTGTCAGGATCCCCAGAGAGCATCTGCATCGAACCAGCGGGATGACCTCCTGCCGTCTGACGCATGGAGCGCAGAACCGTGAGCTTATCCGCAATACGAGCTTGCATCGGCAACAGTTCGGAAAACTGCAATCCTGGAACCTTCGTCGAAATCGGTGAAAAGGGGCCACGATACTCGCTGCCGGCTTGTGGTTTGGGATCGTAGGTGTCGATATGCGAACAGCCGCCGGGCTTCCAAACCATGATCACTGCCGACTTTTCACGATTTGGTTTTGCATCAGCGCTTGCCTCTTGAGCACTTACGGTTTGCAGTCGCAGCAATCCAGGCAGGCTGAGGCTTGCGAATCCAGCCAACCCCATCCGCAGAAAACCACGCCGCTCGTTGGTGCCGAAAGTGGTTGGCCCTGGACAGGGTACGACTGACGATGCATAAAAGGGGTCGCTCATTTTGCCTCCGCTGGTTTTACGCAAATTGCGATCGGTTCGGATACAACAATATCCGCAGTATCTTTTGGAACGGATTTATCCTTAGTCGACGGTTCGAGGCTGCTTTGGTATTTCGCGACCGCACTACCGTAGAACGCAATGAGATAATCGCCTGGTGGCGTTTTCAATGCGGCTAGATCCAAAGTAACTTCAGAACTATCGGATGCAAGCGATACATCGAACCTTGGAACTTGTTCAAAGCCAGCTCCAGATGTCTTCAATTGCAAAACTGTCCCGGAAAACTCGCTTCGACGTGTATGTTGTAACGGGATAGTGAGTTTTTGACCGGCAATTACTTCCCATACTTTTTTCTCTTTTGCAGCAATCGAAATCGGAGCAAACTCAGCTCCCGTCACTGAAATAGGTAGACCTGTTACAAGTCGAGGACTGGGGATCTCGCCCCACGAATCTACGATCGGCCAAGCCATCGCTGCCATTTGCACCGGTCGCTTGACTTCCATGGAATTAACAAGCGACTTGCCGTAGAACGCAACATTGGCAAGTGCTTTAGGGGCTTTGTCATCGGCAGTAATGAGCATTATCCCTCGCGTTTTTCCAGCCGGGATTCTTAACCCCTGTGCCGTAACGCCGTCTGGCAGTCTCTCCATGACTAAGTCAATATCACCCTCGAACCCGTCGCGTCTCACCGCTACGACTTCAAGAGCCACTGTAATTCCACCACGCAATGCAAGCGGTTTGGAGAGGGCATTGCGATCGCCGTTGCGAAGCTCCATATGCAGTCCCCAGCCTGCGAGCGCAAAGTCCGGAGCAGCTTTTCGAATAATCAAACGGTAAACATTGCGAGCATCATTGCGTGTGCCACCGAATAGATCCGTCAACTGAAGTCGATGCACACCGTCTTCTTTGATTTCAAGTTTGCCAATGACGTCGAGCGAGCCACCGTCGTAGGGTGGACCATCGTAGGCATAACCATTAGTGGACGGCTTCAATGGACTCGCAATGTCGTTGAATTCCGCCACATCCGTTAGCAACTCCTTAGCCCCGCCAACGCTAACGTGCTGGACGTGGACAGCCGGATCTGTCGGTCTTCCCAATCTCTCCGACGCAACCTCCACCCACCATACCTCGCCCTTCATGGCAGGGAACTCAAAAGTATCCACGTCAGCCGCGGGATAAAAGCTTCCGAATATGTCACAGGGCAGAGAAATTTTTTGAGCCTGACCGGGCAGGCTGTTAGGCTCGGTTTCGGATGACAAAGCGTTTACCGCGAGACCCTCCGGGGGCCATGAAAAAGAACTGACTGTCTTCGTCGATGCAAAGGTGGGCAGGGGAGCTTCGGACGGCAGTTCTTGCAGCGACAGTCGATAAAAGTACGCGGGACCGCCTTTGAAGGTTAGGTCATGGATCTTTAGAATATGCTTGCCACCGTTCGTGGCGGTAAAGTCTAACGTATCGCCACGCCGCTCCACTATTAGATCGCGACCGACTGCATCTGCGATAATCAAAACCGCGTCCAGCTTGGAGTCGATACCGCGAGAATCACAGTTTAAAACGTATCGGTGTCCTTTTTGAGCGTCGAACACATAATGATCGATCGACTTGACCGACATAACTGCGTTACAAATAGAATTTACTTTTAACTCCATCGACGTGGCCAAGGTGAAATTGGGTGCTGCCGAAACCACCTCGGACAATTCGCCGACTGAGAAGACTCGCGAGGACGAGATGCCGAGACGTGTCATCAATCTCGCTTCATGAATTCCAACAGGAGTGTCAGCAGCGATGTTCACAATGTACTTGTTGGCTCCGGGCTGGCCGTCGGCATCTGGCTTTCGAGTAGCGGTAAGGCCATGATGAGTGAACAGCAATTCGCCAGCTCCGTCAATGCTCTCGCCGGTGATTGCAATCTCCAATTGAGTTCCCACGGTTCCTCCCATAGGCATTGTTGTCAGCAACCTGGGAAGTGGGAGGCACACCGATTGGGCAATCGAAACGGGCAGCAAGATCATTGAGAATGAGCAAAATGATACCAGGCAGGCCAGTGCGTGAATGCGCCACGCTTCCAGGATTGGGTTTAACTGCCCGGCAATTCCGTCGCTTCGCGGGTTAAGCAAATTGCACCTCGAAAATTAGTGATTGAATAAAAACTCTTTTGTATTGATCAAGGCCCAGATCAAGTCTTGAAAAATTTCCTGGTTGGCTTTCTGCGGATCGATTGGATTTCCCGCAGCGTCCACTCCAGTTGCGGCCAGAAAATCTTTACCCGCGTTCAATTCGTCGACTCGCGGCTCGCGAGAAAACGCTACCGCGTACAACTCGCGGATTTTTTCTTCGGATGACTTGTCTGACTTTGCAAGCCGATCGGCTCGACCGTTGCTCGTTGCGAGTTTCGATTTGATGTCTTTTGCATTGATCAAATGCAAACATTGGGCAAGGCTGGACGATTGAACCCGTTCGCATTCACAAACGCTTTCATTTTCTGGCCGACCAAAGACTTTTAAAAATGGGGAGCCGTTGTTGTAACTGTTGTCCGGTAATGCGATCGCACGCGTGCCGCTGGGTAGATTGGGGAATTCAGTTCGAGAGCCAGTCAAGTCATCAATGGCATCCAGAAACACTTCGGCTTGGAGTCGCCGTGGGTAGTAGCGTGAATAGTTCTGTTGATCGGCGATGTTGTACTGATTGGGCACGGCACTCAGTTGATAGGCATTGGAACTGGTTATTATCTTGACCAAGCTCTTTAGATCGAAACCACTGGCGATAAAATGCTGCTCCAATGCTGCAAGTAGTTCTGGATTGGACGGCGGGTTCGTTTCGCGAATATCATCTTCAGGCTCGACTAAGCCACGTCTGAAAAAGTGTTTCCAATAACGATTCACGATCGCCTTTGCGAAAAACGGATTGCTTGGCGTACTCATCCAATCAGCCAGTTTTAGTCGCGGATCTTCATCTGCGGCAATTGTCGGTATTGCATCTCCGAGGGCTGCGGGTTTCAGTACATGACCTGATTTGATATTCGTAGCGGCAGCCATGCCACGTTTATGAAAGATCATGTCTTCGCCGCGCGTGGCGGTGGGCTTGCGACCTACTTGAGTGAAGAACGCAGAGAAACTGTAGTAGTCGTCTTGGCTCCAACGTTCAAATGGGTGATGATGGCACTGAGCGCATTGCATTCTAACACCTAAGAAGAGTTGCGCAACATCCTCTACCTGCTGCTTAGGCTCTTTCACCCGCTTGTACCAAACCACTGGCGGGTTAGCTATGACTGTTCCGGTTGCGGCCAACAGTTCGCGAACCATTCGGTCATAGGGTTTGTTGGCC
>JAYVPE010000487.1:0-15559 GCA_043757575.1 Pirellula sp. | reverse complement strand
AGAGTGGAGTATCCCAACCCGAAGTGTAAGCGAGGGACAATTACGCAGGTCCCTCACTTACGTATCGGGTTATGATGGGTAGTTTTCACATCGCCGCTCGCCTTAACAGGTGTTTTCCTAAAACGGATGTCTAAAGCTGGCACTGGGCTCAGGTCTGGCCCGCCAGCCGCTGCGCGGGTTAAACAAGGCGGTGTGCGAATTAAACAAGCCGCGGCGCGGGTTAAACAAGACGCAATTGCAATGTTTCTAGTCGCGAATCTGGGCGCTTGTGGTAGTATGGTTTCTTGATAATCATACTCGTATTCCTGCAAGCAAATGACCCAACTGAAACGATCTGTTTTCGTAATCCCTAGCTCCGCTTTGGAAGATTTGCCAACCCGCATGGGGCATGCCTTGGCTGCCGATTTCCTGTGCGCTTGGACTGCTCAATGGGATCCAAGACTCTTACATTCCCTCGGAACTCTTCCCGAATGGAAAAAAGCGGACGCCAGTTCCCTTGACCTGTACGACTCTCTCGTACTTTGCCCAGAGGTGTCCAAGTCTAAATTAGAGGGTTCAGTACGCGAACAACTGGGAATGAACCAGTGTTCGGTCATCGAATCGCAATCCCTGACACGTTTCGAACTTGTTGAAGCACTGATTGCAGTAGTGTCACCTCCGGCGGATGGTCAAACCCCGTTAAGCCAGCCACCACCGCTTCTTAACGATGATTTCTATGCCTTGGGCTACGCAGTGCTTCAAATCCAAATCCTGGCCCGAAAGCTTCGCTATTCGTGGAACATCGATTGGATCATGTTCACGGAGCAAGTGCTTTCGGCGGCTCGCGCGTCCCTGGCGCAAGATGCTGATGAGACCGAGCGATGGCTGCAAGCCAGCTTTGATTCCTTATCGCAAGAGCGGGATCGGTATTGCTCACAGCAAGCGTATTTGCTCGATGTTGTACTGCTGGCGCCAAGTACGTTGGGCCAATCGTTGAATCGTCAACTGGACGTAGAACACCCTCTCAATATCATTGCTACCTCTATACTGTTAGGCAATCTTAAGGAAAAAAATGCAGTTGCTTGGACAGGGTTGAGCCAAAGGCTGGCGAACAAGGAATGCTCTTTGGTCGGCGGGCTTGAACAGGAACGCCCGCACGCTTATCTGTCCGCGTCGTCCATTGTGCGCGAACTTGGACATGGGCTCAGATCGTACGCGGAGCTCGGCGTCGCACCTCCGAAGGTCTTCACACGATTCCAGCCAGGGTTCCTCGCTGCCTATCCAACTTGGCTGACGCAATTTGGATACACAGGTGCGCTGCTTGCCGCGTGGTCTGGGGGAACCGTTCCCGAAAAAGATCACGCTAAGATACGATGGCAAGCGTCCAGTGATGGAAAGTCGCTCGATACCGTACTCGGGCACGTTTTGGATGCAGCAAGTGCAGATAGCTACATCGATTTAGCTGCCACACTGTCTACTCAATTAGACTACCACCACATACCCACTCTGATCCTAGCGCATTGGCCTGGTATTCGAGTGGTAGCTTTGGATGACCTAAAGCGTGTTATCGCGCGTACACCAGCACTTGGGAAATTTCATACAGCCGAAGACTATTTCGCTTCAACGACTCAACCCTATTCGAGCGATAGCTTCCCATCCAATGCGTTCAAAGTTCCTGTCCCGACCGAGTTGCAAAAACAACATCAGCTTCACAATCGATTGATTGATTACGAACAACATCGGAGTCAGATTGAACGCATGTGGTCGCTTTATCACCTTTGGAACCAAGTTGCTAATCAAGCCGCGAACACAGCGGAAGCGATCGAGGTTCCACAGATCGAGTTCGCAGACTTGCTTTCCCGGATCGATGGCTGGTTTGATGAGCCGTATTCTTCGGAGGGATTGAACAGAAGAATTACTGAATGCAGGTCCACGCTTATGGCCCGCATTCAGCGGGTTCTAGCTGGTCCCAGGATCTCGCCACAACAATCCGAATCAGCAACAGGCGATCAAGCGTACTTGATGGTCAATCCATCGAATCATGCTCAACGCGTGTTCTTGAACGACATTCCGGGTACTGTACATGCGAGTTCTTGCACCAGGATTTATGCTTCGGAGTCGAACGCTGGAAAATCGCGAGTTGTGATCGATATTCCACCCTTTGGCTTCGTTCGTTTTCGGTGTGCAGAGTCAGGTGGTTCGAGTTCGGTCGCGCAGGCCACACCAGTCGCCAAACCTTCTTTTTGGAAAAGGGTAGCCGGAGCAAGATCGGGCATTGCGCAATCCGATTGGACGTTGGCAAATGAGTTCATGGAAATCCAGATCGATCCGAAAAAGGGGCATTTGCGATCGGTCTATATTGCAAATAAACGTGGTAGCCACATGAGCGGGATGACTTCATTGGTACGCGGTTCGGCAGATTTGCTTCGTAAATGGGATGACGCAGACTGTATCGACCTGTCCGACATCAAGCTCCGATTGGTGGAGGCGTCTCCGTTGGTTGGCATCATTGAGGCTATAGGTTCTTACAAACACTCCGACGGAACGGCGGCTCGCGTCACAACAAGATATACATTATGGAAGGGATCGCGTTGGGTTGACATCGAGATCGTTGCCGAAAACCTGAAGCTAGAATCCTTTAGTTGCGTTTGGCGAACCGCTTGGCAAAATGAGGGGGCTAGTATTTCAGCTTGGCATCAAGGAATGAAAGGCAAGCTGCAAGCACCTTTGCAAGGCACTGTGGAACTGATCGAAATCGATGACGCAGATCACCGTATTTGCATTGCACCGCGAGGTTTGAGTGCACATCGTCGATCCGGATCGCGGTTTTTGATTTCGTATCTTCCGATGAATAGCGATGGAAGCACTCGATCACGCTTTGCGATCGGTCTGGATTGGCCGCGCCCATACGAAACGGCGATGGACCAATGCGACTCGCCATGGCTCATACAAGACAATAGTGGACCGGGCACAACCGATGCGGGTGCATGGCTGGCGCAATGCAATCTTTCGAATGTGAACATGGCGTGGGACGATTGTCAACCTGTCCTGGAACCGAGGTTAGCGCCTGCAGGAGAATTGGACACTTGGAACGGGCAGCACGGAGATGCATGCATTTGGCTTCGTGAAATGCAGGGAAAATCAGGTTCAGCTAAGCTCAGCTTTTTCAGAAATGTTAGCGAAGCGTGGCGAGTTGATTGCCAAGGACGAGAATTTGATACACTATCGGTTGTGGATGGCCAAGTCGTTGTAGATGTGCGAGCGTACGAACAATCCCGAATTCTCTTGTGCTGGGAGTCTGGACGAAACGAATCAATGACAACATGAACACCAATTCAGACCAAACCGATTTGACCAACCAGAGCATTGCTGGCTTCTCCATCTTGCACCGCCTTGGCGTAGGAGGCATGTCAGAGGTTTACCTCGCTTTTCAGGAATCGCTGCATCGCCATGTCGCGCTCAAGGTCATGCGAGCAGACTTTGTCGGTTCGAGCGACCACGAACAACGCTTCTTGCAAGAGGCACGCGCCGTCGCGTCCCTTATTCATCCAAACATCGTACAGGTTTATGACGTAGGCAAATTTGAAGCGATCCACTACATTGCGCAGGAATACGTTCCAGGTAGCAATCTATTCTCGTACGTTCAACGCCGCGGTGCGTTGCCTCTCGCTGAATCGGTTTCCATTCTTTGGCAAGCAACGGCAGCATTGCAAAAGGCCGCTTCGATCGGATTGGTACATCGCGATATCAAGCCAGACAATATTTTGTTAACGCCGGACGGCGAAGTGAAGGTGGCTGATTTCGGACTTGCGCGAGCTCGGGGCCAGTCTCTTAACTTAACGGCTGTTGGAGTAACGCTTGGCTCGCCGCTTTACATGAGTCCTGAGCAAGTCCAAGGGCTTTCAGTCGATTCCAGGAGTGATTTGTATTCATTGGGCGCAACTGCCTATCACATGCTTACCGGGCGTCCACCGTTCTCGGGTGATACCGCATTGGCCTTGGCCATGCAGCATCTGCAGGCAGAACCCGCACGTCTGGAACTACTCAGACCTGATCTACCCAAAGCACTTGTGAATATCGTTCACAGATTGTTGGCTAAGAGCCCCGATGAGCGTTTCGCATCGGCGGTTGAGCTAGCACGTGCCTTGCGAGAAGTTGTTGACGACAGCTTGGCTGGGCAAGCGAATCAAATGGTTCCGTTTGCTGGGCTAATTATCGAACATCAGCATGTCAGCAATCTCGACGTCACCCAAGAACTACAAAAACTAACCAAGAAAAGCTACGTATCGAAAATCAGGAAGCCATCGCTTGCTAAAACGATTTCATTAAGATCCGTTTTAACAGTCGGGCCAATACTTACAGGTTTCCTTTTGACTTATTACCAGCTACAAGACGATCTCTTTTCGAATCATGTAAAAACGACCGCAAGTGTCCAAAAGCAATCAACCATTCAAAGGCAGTATGCGTTGGCATTGATTGAAAACGACTTAAAACATTGGAAAGCCGTCTCCGAGTTTTTTCCTCCTGTAGAACCAATCAGTAGGAACTATGAGCTAAAGGCCAAGTTGCAGACTGCTCGGTTCCTGATCGAGGGCGACAACTATCCACTGGCAGCGAAATTTGTTTCTGGCATTTTGGATTCTCAGTATGCGGACAACGTGATTCTCGCAATCGCAGAAATTGAAATGGGGTATCTCAGTAGTCGAGTGGGCGACAAGTCCGCAATCAAATACTACGAAGTCGCTGCTGGCAGAATGTCGCAATTGGAAATCGAAAAACAGAAGCTGATTAAAGATTCATTGCCTATCAAAGTACGTGTAGCCTGGGAAGATGAAGACGACAGATCCCGACAAGATGAAAGCAATCCATCAAGCTAGCCCCTCGACCCGATATGTCGATTCTCACGGCTCTCAACTAGGAATCTTTTCATGAGCGATGAAGCACCCGAGTTACCCATTCAGCCAGAGGCGCTAGGCGAAGACGAAAAGGCGCGTCCGCAACCAGCCGACGAATTGCCGTCTGCTCTTGAGAGTGACGATCTGATCGACATGATGCGACGAACGGTCGACCGCCTTTATTTGGACGGGACCACTCAAGGTGACTTGAAAATTCTGAGCCGCACCCTGCGAGAGTTGCGGTACGCATTCAAAGTCTTTCAGCCGTTCCGTCGAAGACGAAAAGTAACTATTTTTGGATCGGCCAGGACTTCTCCAGACCACCCGAACTATCTACAAGCAGTCGAAGTCAGCCGAAGGATTTCTGAACACGGCTGGATGGTCATCACGGGAGCTGGAAACGGCATCATGGAAGCGGGCCACAAAGGCGCAGGCCGAGAAATGTCGATGGGCCTCAACATCATGCTCCCATTTGAACAGTCGGCCAACCCCTTCATTGAAGGCGATCCCAAGCTAGTTACGTTAAAATACTTTTTTACGCGCAAATTAATGTTCGTCAAGGAATGCAGCGCTGTGATCTGCTGTCCAGGTGGATTTGGCACGCTTGACGAGACACTAGAGGTTTTAACGCTGCTGCAAACCGGCAAGCAGTCCATGCTCCCAATGGTTTTGCTGGACGAACCCGGCGGGAGATTTTGGAAAGGCTTGCAGTCCTTTTTTAGGGATCAGTTGCTCAGTCAGAAGCTAATCAGCCCCGAGGACCTTCATTTGTACTGTGTGACCGATAGCGCAGAGCATGCAGTCGAAGAAATACTTTTGTTCTATCGCGTTTACCATAGCATGCGATACGTAAACGACTTGCTCGTCATTCGAATGAATTCAAAGCAGTCCGAAAGCAAACTTGAGGCGATGAATGCGGAATTCAGGGACATCCTTGTTTCTGGTACCATTGAACAGCGCGATGCATTGCCGGAGGAATCGAACGAGCCTGAACTGAATGAACTACCACGGCTCTATTTGCATTTCAATCGGCGAAGCATTGGCCGACTACGGCAATTGATTAATCGAATCAACGAGTAAGCCTCTAGGAATCGCGAGTCGCCGCAGACTTGTGAGGTTCAAAGGTCGTTCGAGCTGCATGCTCCGCTTTTTTAATAGCGGCTACAGCAGACTCATATAGAAACCGCTGCGCCCGAAATTTTGCTTGGTTTTGTTCAGGATGAATTCGAGTATAGCGACCATCACTGCCGAGTCGCCATGCATTCTGGTTGTCTCGGAAATAAGTGTCCAAAATTTCCATCAAGCGACGCCGCGAAGCCGTATCCTCGATCGGTACCAGCAATTCGACGCGTCGGTCGAACGAACGAGGCATCCAATCAGCGCTGCTGATGAATGCGGCATCGTCGCCCCCATGGTAGAAGTAAAAGACGCGGGCGTGTTCGAGAAATCGATCCACAATGCTTATGACTGAAATATTCTCGCTGAGACCGGGGACACCCGGACGTAGACAACAAACGCCACGAATATTGAGTCGGATGATTACGCCTGCTTGGCTGGCCTCGTAGAGAGCGTTGATGATGTCCGGATCGACCAGCGAGTTCATTTTTCCAGCGATGTATGCTTTTTGGCCGTTGCGTTTGTTGATGGTCTCTGCTTGGATGAGCGCGAGGAGTTTTTTTCTAAGTCCCAATGGGGCTGAGTCCAATTTGTCGTAAGGCTGCGGTTGGCTGTAGCCCGTGATCGCATTGATAAACGCGCTAGCATCCCGGCCAAGCGACTCATTGCAAGTCATATAACTGATATCGCTATAAATCCGGGCAGTGGTTTCGTTGTAATTACCGGTCCCAAAGTGGACATAGCGAACGATGCCTGATGGCTCGCGACGCACGACAATGCAAATCTTGGCGTGCGTCTTAAGTCCACGAACACCGTAGATGACCTGGACCCCCGAACGTTCTAGCTCGCGAGCCCATTCTATATTGCGAGCTTCATCGAATCTGGCTTTCAACTCAACGATGGCGGTAACGTATTTCCCACGCTCTGCGGCTCGTTTGAGAGCAGCCACAATAGGACTCTTACGACTTGTTCGATACAGCACTTGCTTGATAGCCAAAACGTCGGGATCGTCTGCGGCCTCTTCAAGGAACCGAACAACCGGTTCAAAGCCTTCGTAGGGATGGCAGAGAAGCAAATCTCGCTCACTGATCGACTTGAACATACTTTGAGTCGGGTCGATTACGGGCGACCTCTGCGGGATCCAAGCTGTATCTCTAAGAGCTGGGAACCCCTCCATATCCGTTAGGTACATCATGCTTGAGAGATCTAGCGGACCCGGAAACTTGAATACGTCGCACGGGTTCAGCCCCAGTTTGTCCTGAAGGAATTGGAGCGTCGGCTCAGAGACCGCCTCTGCGATTTCGAGTCTGACAAAACCAGCAGAACGTCTCGAATGCAGCACCTCCTGCATTCCCATCATCAAATCAGCCGCGCTGTCCTCACGAACGGAAACATCGGCGTTGCGTGTGACACGAAATGCGATACACTCGTCGATTCGTTTCCCCGGATAGTATTGCTCTACCAGTTCCGACGTTACGTCCTCAATCAATGCATAGTTGTAGCCACGATCGCTCGGTAATGTTATAAATCGCGAAAGAACTTTGCCAAGCGGGATGAATGCAAAGCGATGCGGTTTCTCAGAATCGCCGCTTGCCATTCGAACGCACAGATGCAAGCCAAGATTTGCAAGTATCGGAAACGGGCTTTCCGGATCAATATCCATCGGTGAGACAACCGGATAAATTTCCTCGTTAAAAAAACGAGCAATCGCCTCACGATGTCGGGCTGATGCATTGCGGGCAGATATGCGTTCCAATCCTTCTGCGGTGAGAGTTGTCTCGACTGCGTTCAAAAAGCAATCGTACTGATCTCGGATGATCGCGTTTACACGTTCGTAGATGTGTTCGAGCTGCTCAGTGACCGTCTTCCCGCTCGGATCGACTGTTTCGATCCCGCGCGCTTGCTGTAGCTGAAGTCCTCCCACGCGTACCATGAAGAACTCGTCCATATTACTGGCCGTAATGGCCAGGAATTTGAGCCGTTCGAGGACCGGTACCTTCGTATAAAGGGCTTGATCAAGGACCCGCTGATTAAACTCGAGCCAACTGAGCTCGCGATTGATAAAGGATTGATTGAGATTCGGCATAATTGGGTCGAAACACCGTGGGGGCGGAGAACTAGTTCGTGGCCCTAATGGTACACGGAAAAATCGTTTCGAGAACCGACGAATCGTTCGCCTAAGAGTCCTAGCCCGGATTATTCATGGGCAATCGAGTTTATGTTGTAAAGTATTGCGGCGATGCACATTGCGAGATACAGTTTGAAACCAGACTGCGTTTCGTAACCCGACGCATAAGCGAGGGATTTTATTGCCGGTCCCTCGCTAACGCATCGGGTTATGAATAATCCGGGCTAGTGACAAATCGTTGAAAAAACAATTCGCTCTGGCGAACAAGGCTCCTCCCGAGAAGTTTGCGATCTGGCTTCGTCATTGTAGTTGCTCTCTGATTTTGTCGAGACGCTTTGGAGATACGCTCACGCGAGTGCCTAGCTGCTGTGCGTACACAGAGACGCGGAGTTCCTCGATCAACCAACGGTACTCAAGCAATAGCCCAGTTGGTTCTAGTCGATACGTGCTTCCTCCCGGCAGCGACTGCATCGTTGTAGGCGAAGGCTGCATGCTCGCTAAGCGCGCGACGCAATCCTTCCAGTAAATCGATGCCGTCGCGTCCGCAGCTAGGTCTTTGATTGGACCCACTGATTTGAGTCGATCCAAGCGAACTGCTATCGCTTGCAGATAACGCGGGATCTCACGAACATAACACCAGGGAACATGGTATGACAACGATTCATGAAACAAAGCTGTTAATTGCTCGCAAATCGATCGGACATTCTCCGACCATGTAGTCGGCGTTTTCTCCAATAACGATCGAACCCGGTGGTTCGCTTCTGCAAACTTGGGCAGCCAACGACCAATCTCGGCGGCCGCACCTGCGATTCGCTCGATCCGCTTTAGTCTGCAAATTTCAAACTCGACCTTGGATCGGAAAACCGGCAGCACCTGTTCGCTGGCCCAATTGGTATCGATAAACGCAAGTCTCGCAGTGAGATCACCGACTAGGTCTCTTAATCGATCACCGGCATACCGATCCGATAACCAAAGCGATGACTTTGTCCACTGTGGCAAGAATTGGATTTGACTTCGAATTTCACGCCGCTCAATTTTGCTAAATAAGGAAGTCATGCCCTGGCGGAATAATTGATCCGCGAAAGCTTCCTGGTCGACGAGTCCGGTTGCTATCTTTTCTTTATCGATGATCAAAGTAGGGTACATATTCAAGCGAACGCCACCGCGAATCTCTACCACACTTTTGGGCAACAATTCAATGTCCCACGTATCCATCGAAGTACGGGTCCATTCGTATGTGACGGGCTTGCCCGACATGGCGACAGGTAACGAATAAACTGCCGAAGCTATTTGCGTCTGCTGCAATTCCACCAAGTCGCGACTGGATTGGACCACGACCCCTTTCTCATCTACGAGCTCGACTCGCATCCGCAAATGCTCAGGCAAACCTCTCAAGTCAAAGTCGCTTTGATTCACTTTTTCGCCCAGAAAACTGCTTAGAACCTCGCATATCGATTTCCAGAACGGTGCCTGTTGGCTTTCCCTCTCGACTATTTTGGGCAATAATTGCTTTATCGTGTCAGGGACAGGTACCAACTGACGCCGAAGCCGCTTCGGCAAGGATTTGATTAAGCACGTCAGTTTCTCGTTGAGAAGACCTGGCACCAACCATTCCAGTCGTTCGTTGTGCAATTGATGCAGAATGGCTTGGGGGACGATCAGACTAACCCCGTCTGCTTGATCGCCCGGCTCGTAAAGGTACTTGACAGGAAGCTGACTTACTCCCATTTCGAACTTGGATGGAAAGCTTTCTTGGATTTCATCGCGGTCTATGTCGACAACAATATCATCCCAATTCATGTAGGGAGTTAGGTTCGGAGTCTGGACTTTTTTTCCTGCAATTTCGGATGCGAATGTGGGTTTTGATACCGTCTTGGGCGGCTGAATGGTCCGGTCCCATTTTTCAAGCGATACGCGATCGACGACAAACTCCGGGATGCGAGCTTGATAAAAATCGGTTAGCACGTATGGGTCAACCACCAAGTCGCGACGCCTGGTCTTGTCTCCAAGTTCTTTGACCGTTTCCAAGAACGCTTGGTTGTGTTGCCAAAAGCGAGCCCTGGAAACAAATTGGTCCTCCGCGAGGCCTTGTTCAATGAGAATCTTGCGGGCGAGAACCGGGTCGATTGACGCGAGCGAGACCGCGAGGCGAGGAGAGACCAGCATGCCATACAGGGTGCCTCGACGCATCACCAATGCACTCCCTTGCTTCTTACTGAAGTGCGGCTCGTCAAAACTGTACTTAATTAAGTGGTGAGCCAATTGCTCGATCCATTCGACTTCGATTTTTGCAACCACGCGAGCGTATCGCTGTGTCGTTTCGATGAATTCACCGGCGACGATCCATTTGGAGCGACTTTGTTTCAATCCGGAGCCGGGCCAAATATTGATTTCTAAATTATTGGCACCTTTGTATTTTCCGGTGTCTTCGAGCATCGCGACGCTGGACAGCAATCCGCTGAGCAATGCTCGATGCAACGCTTCGTAGCCGTCAGGCAATCCGCTCGGTTGTGGTGCCTGAGGCATTTGCTGCTGGGCCAGGGGCAAGAATCGTTGTTTGTGCTGAGAAACGACCTCCTCTGTTTTCTCGGGCAAGTCTGTTAAATTGAGCTTTCGTTTTCCAATCGCCAGGCTCAATTCTTTGCACTGTTCCAAGAGCTGGCGATGCACGTCCGCCCATTCACGCAGCCGAACGAGCGACAAAAAAGAGTCACGACAGGCTTTTTCGAGCCGAGATCGACCAAGTTCTTCGCGTAATTTATGATAGAAGTCCCAAATGCGCAAGTAACTTAGGAAGTCGCTGTTAGGGTCACGGAATTTAAAATGAGCTTCATCGGCCGCAGACGCTTTCTCGGGTGGACGGACGCGAGGGTCCTGAGTCTCGATCGCAGCAGCGATGATCAATGCGTCGTTGAGGCAGCCGTTACGCTCGGCTTCAATCAAGATTCGACCCACGCGAGGATCGACCGGCCAACGTGCGATCTTGCGACCCATTTCAGTTAAGTGGCCTGCTTCGTCGATGGCGCTGAGCTCGCGCAGGACGTTCATTCCCTCGCGAACCGATTCAGGTCTCGGCGTATCTAACCACGGCAAAGACTCGATTTCATCGATACCGAGTGACTTGATGTGAACGATGGTCGATGCCAAATCGCTGCGGCGGATCTCAGGGGTCGCGAACGCGGCTCTGGAAAGGTAATCGGATTCGTCATAGAGTCGTATTGCTATGCCTGGACCAAGTCGACCGCAACGGCCAGAGCGTTGGCTGGCTGACGCTTGCGAGATCGGCTCGATGGGTAGTCGTTGTACTTTGCTTTTGGCAGCGAAGCGTGAGATGCGAGCCGTACCCGTATCGATCACGTACCGAATACCTGGAACCGTTAGGGAGCTCTCGGCCACGTTGGTGGCTAGGATGATTCGTTGATTGCGATGCGGTTGGAAAACCCGTTGCTGCTCGGCCTCGGTCAGCCGCGCGTAGAGTGGCAAGACTTCGATCGCGTTGTGCTGTCCGCGTTGGGTCAGATGGCCTCGCAATTGTTTGGCGGCATCGCGAATGTCTCTTTCCGTCGCGAAGAAGGATAAAATGTCGCCGCGGCCTTCACCCAACAGTTCATCGATCGCATCACAAAAGCGTTGCGTCATCGAATCGAAATCGTAGTCAGTGTTGAGTTGACTTTCGCGAACGCTCATCGCCCCGCGGTATCGAATTTCGACTGGAAAGTTTCGGCCCTCGACCATGACGATGGGCGCTGCGCCGATTGCATCCGTGAAGTGATTCGCATATTGCTCGGCATCGATCGTAGCGCTCGTGATCACAACGCGCAAGTCTGGCCGACTAGGGAGCAACTGTTGCAAATAAGCCATCAGTAAATCAATATTGAGCGATCGTTCGTGGGCTTCGTCTAGGATGATGCAATCGTACGCATCCAGGAAAGGATCGCGTTGGATTTCTGCGAGCAAAACGCCGTCCGTCATCAACTTGATGAGGCTGGTCGGTTGGGTTTGGTCGTTGAATCGGACTTTGTATCCGACGACGTCACCACCCTTGGTTTCCAATTCCTCTGCCAGGCGATGAGAGATCGAGCGAGCTGCAATGCGACGCGGTTGCGTGTGCCCGATCCAACCGAATTTGCCCAAGCCTGCCTCTAAACAGAATTTCGGCAGTTGAGTACTCTTGCCCGAGCCTGTCTCGCCGCACAGTACCAAAACTTGCCTATGGATGAGAAGATCGATGATCTTGTCGCGGTAGGCGGTAATGGGCAATTCTGCGTCATAATGAAGCGTAAACTTCGACGCGATTCTGGCTGCAAACTGCTCTCGAGCTTGCTTGACAGCAGAATTCCATCGATTCATATCAGCGTCTTTGCGACTACTACTTGGCTGCCGATCGATGCGTTGACGTTGGCTACGCAGACGGAAATAGTGGCGTCGCAATACTTCGTTCGTCTGCAAAGATTCGATCGTGACGGCGTTCAGTTCCTCTAAATTAAATGGGCCAAAAGCACTCATGACCTTTCCCAGCGGATAGCAAAAACTCGAGCGGTCACGATGAAAACAAATCCGCAGGCACTCAGGACAGCGAGCTCCATACCAACATCTTGCAGTGGCAGCTCTCGCCAAAAAATCTTGTTGTAGCCATCTAAAGCCCAAGCGTTAAACGTCCAGAGACCTACTTTTTGGATCGAATCGCTCATCAGGTAACGAGGCACCATGCTGCCGCCAAGAGCGCTCATGGTGAGAATAACAATGGTGGAGACCCAGCCTAATTGCATTCGCGATTTGCAGAGGGCAGCCAGCATGAGTGCAAAGCTGGACGAGGCTCCAGCGGTTACGAGAGTCAAAGCAACAAAGCCTTCGATATGATGTTGGAGATCGATTCCAAAGACAATTGCTCCCCATAGGAACATCAATGTCATTTGAAGGGAGCCGATGATGGTCAAGAATGCCCACTTGCCTAGCAAAAGCTGGTCCATGGTGAGCTGGGTACAGAGCAGTCGATCTAGCGTTGAGTTCTCGCGTTCTTCCAGTAGAGAGCCGCTGGCTGTAGTCGCGCTGAATAACAAGAACATGACGGCAATGCCAGCAGCATACATGGCAATAACAGGATTGGTCTTCTTTCCGCCGATGATGTCGACGGTTGCAATGGTTGGCGGCTGGGGCATCTTCAATGACTGCGAAACGATTGTTGAGTAATTTGCTGGCGAGACACTGTTGTAACCTACGGATGTAGCAGGCTCAGAATTAGTAGCTGTCGATTTCGCTTTTGTAATTTCAGCGTTGGCTGTCATCACGGCTTTTTGTACAACTGCTGTCAGAACTTGCGAAGCGACTTGATCAAAGGAATCAGTGAGAATCTCAACTTCCGCTGAACCCTCTATTGGCTTTGCTGGATTTCGCTCAGTGAATACAACCGCGGCGGAAACCATACCTCTGCGTACAAGGTCTTCGGCTGATTCACGAGTGACAAAGTTTGCACCCGACAAACTCGGACTGGATTGAGAGGATCGATCCGTAAAACGCAAAGACTTTTGTTCTCGGAGCAGAACAATGGCTCGGTCGGAGAGCTCCGATGGCCATTCATTGCTGATCGCCACTTTAATTTTGGGTGTCGAGGACGAGGAATCTCGCGACCCGAAGATCAAAGCAAAGATGCTAAAGAACACCATCGGTACAATAAACGTGAGAAACAGTTCGGATCGGTTATTCCGAAGCCTACGCCAACTGGTTTGAAGGACAGTCCAAATCATCTATTATGTTTCTTGTTATTGATCACGTAAGCACGGCAACACATGATCGCACTGGAACGTGCCACACGGCTGCCTCCTTACGCCATAATTTCGTTAACAACTTTGCCTTGTACGTCGGTCAGCCGAAAATCTCTGCCAGCCCAACGGTAGGTTAAGCGTTCATGATCGAAACCCATCAAGTGAAGGATCGATGCGTGCAAGTCATGAACATGCATCCGGTTTTCAATCGCCTTGAATCCAAATTCGTCGGTAGCACCGTGGACGTGTCCCCCTTTGACTCCGCCCCCTGCTAACCACATGGTAAACCCATAGTGGTTGTGATCTCGGCCTGTCATCGTTCCTTTGTTGGACCCCTCTTTGGGCAACTCAACGGTTGGAGTTCTTCCGAACTCGCCACCCCAGATGACGAGCGTGTCATGGAGCATACCACGTTGTTTCAAGTCCGTTAGTAAGGCCGCTATACCTTGATCGCATTCGCCAGCAAGTTTGCGATGCTCGCTCTCAATATGATCATGGCTGTCCCATGGTTGACCTTGTCCGTGCCAAACTTGGATGTAGCGGACTCCGTGTTCCAATAGTCGTCTAGCGATCAAGAGCTGGCGAGCCTGCACTCCCGGTCCATACATATCCAGCACATGCTGAGGTTCCCGGTTCACGTCGAATATCTCTGCTGCTTCACCTTGCATACGATAGGCCAATTCGAACGACTGAATGCGAGCATCCAGCAGCGGATCTCCGTAACGCGAACTGCGATGCACTTCGTTCATCGATTGTATAAAGTCCAGTTGCGTTCGCTGCTGCTCCCGGTTTAAGCGTTTGTTTGCGATATGCTCAATGAGCTTGTCAATCGATTGATGTTTTGTATCAATGTAGGTACCCTGAAAGATTCCGGGTAAAAAACCTGACTGCCAATTTTGCGATTCCTGAATGGGGTAACCGCCTGGACACATTGCTATGAATGCGGGGAGGTTTTGGTTCTCAGTCCCAAGCCCATACGTCAGCCAAGAACCCATGCTGGGCCGCACCAATCGAGCTTCGCCTGTATTCATTAATAATAGCGAAGGTTCATGATTGGGAACATTTGCATACATGGACCGAATGACGCAAAGGTCATCTGCATGTTGCGCGGTTTTCGAAAACAACTCGCTGATCTCCAACCCGGACTGGCCATAGCGTTCAAATTTGAAGGGTGTTGGATAGAGAGCGCCCGTGGGCCGTTCTGTCCTGGGCGTTTCACCGGGAATGGGTTGGCCCGCATACTTCGTCAGGGACGGTTTGTTATCAAAAGTGTCTAAATGCGACGGTCCCCCATTTGCGAAAATATGAATGACCCGTTTGGCTTTGGGCGCAAAATGGGGGGCCTTGGGTGCCAACGGATTCGCTTGATCGATCTCGCCAGCAACCGCCGAGTCGCTCAACATTCCTCTAAGGGCGAGAGAACCAAATCCGAGGCCGACGCTGGAAAGGACCTGCCGTCGGGAAAGTGAACAACGGTTTGGCGACTGAGGATTCATTCTAGAAAACTGGACGGCAAAGGTCGTAGGGGGGAGCGTGCATCGGTCGCGTTGTGGGATTTTAATCGAAATCGCTCAACTGCGATACTTATACAGTACTCTGAACAAGGGAATCAAGCTACTGCGGAATTTATGGGCCAGTTGAGAGATTGCATCCCCGCTTGCTCGGACAAATCCTTCGGC
>JAYVPE010000486.1:0-4108 GCA_043757575.1 Pirellula sp. | reverse complement strand
AAGTCGATCTGGTAAATGGTTAGGTCCGATTGCTGCAATTTCTTTTATCATTGGTTTGCTAGGCCTAGCCTATGGCGGATCGTTGGCATACGAGCGGTACCACTACATCTCAGAGTTAACTCAAAATAGTGTTAACATCCATTTGACGGAAGCGGAGTACATCTCAGAAATCAGAAAATCCGCTCTACTAAGCGCACCTGCGGACACTTGGGATTTTTGGAACGCGTTAGTTGACAATGGGCTAAGGGATCCAGACCCTCCAGGCTTTTTCAGGGTCAAACGGTATCTCGCTTCGCAAGTACCTCGAATGCTTTGCGGCTTCCTTATCGGCGGTATTTCATTTGGGGTGTTCGCTCTCTCGACTTTCCTGATGCAAAAAGTCCGCAAGAGCCACTAATGTTTAACCGATCGAAGCGCTAGCGAAGATCGCGTGCATTGCCAAGCCTGTCACCAGCTCACGAAAAGCATAATTTCCAGTCGCTTCACGGGTTAAACATTTAGCAACTCACCGTGTTAACTCAACGTGTCAATTACCGGACACCCAATCGCCGTCGACGGCCTCCGAGCCTTTTCGTCGGACGGCTAACTTTGCTGGCATTGCGTGTTCGCTTACCGCGCGTGCCCCCGTTTCAATTTGCGCAAACACCGTTACGAGTTTGATGTCTCGATTCCCGACAGGAAAACGAACGCTTCCGTTGCGTGCAATAAAAACTTCCAAGGGGATGGAAATCATTTCGCCAGCCTCCACACCCAGGGGTTCCTGGCTATAAAACTGATCGTTCAATCCAATCGACAGATTACGCCACGGGTAAGCTGTCGGATTTTTTATCGAAATACACGGAACAAGTCGACGATCTTCCGGTTTCTCCTTCGGTGTTATCCATATCGAGTCCAGCTTCACCAAAGCGGGCAGATTGGGTTCGGGCTTCCGAGGCGTGAAAAAAGACAAAAGCAACCCGCAAGCAATTGGCCCGGTGATCAGAACAACCATTAGAATGGTCAATTGTTTTGAGGTTATCGTCCGTTTTACCTGCATGCTGGTTCCGTCTTTTGATTCTGAGCTAACATCATCCAATCTCAACTTAAAAATCTTGCGTGGAAGTTGCACTCGGGGTGTTCTACTATCTAAAGATTCTAGGAAACTTCAAGTGGAATCGAAATCGCCAAAAAGGAACGATTCGCGTGCTCAAGAATGATTCAGGTTACGAAACATTGCTACGCGAGCTTCGATCGCTCGAGCAAAAGTTAGTTGACACTTCACTCCAAAATGCATTTGCTATTTCCGTAATTCCCGTAAATTCGCCCGTTTCTTTTTTCGACTTGGTGGCGTTGCTTCCGACTCAACCAGGTAGTGAAATCCGCGGGATAGAACCCACTTGGCAAATCAGTGGGGTACCGACTGAGACGCAGCCACTGAACTTGCCCGCTGAAATCCGCAAAATGCTAAAACAGGCTCTGCGATGCTGCCAAGCTCCAGCGGCCCCTATCGTTGCCGTTCTTGGGTTGTTAAATGCAGGAAAGTCTTCGCTCGTCTCAACCTACCTCTCGGCCGAAAACAGACGTCGGATCCTGATCGGCTCAGCCAACGAGCAAGGTACCCATCGATTCGTTCTATGGTTGCCTGAATCGTGGCGCAACAACCAAGAGTTGTGGCAGTTTATTCAAGAGCGATTGCTGTCCGTTTTTGGTTGCGAAAGCGAATTCCTTTCTTCCGATCCTGAACAAGCGATGGCTCAGTACAACGACACAACCCCTCGAACATTTTTGGACGCGACTGGAATCGAAAGGTTTCGCGAGACAATCGAGATCCCTTTAGTGGCAACCGATCCACAACTCGACCGATGGGGATTGGCTCTGATGGACTGCCCCGACGTGCAAACAGGTCTTCTTCCCAACCGATCCGCGATAACGCTCGCCTCAGAAAAAGCCCCAAGCTATGCTTCAGTTAGCGACCCGCTCTTTCACGAGCGGTCGCAATCGATTGCCGATGCGAGGCTCAGTGTTTTAGCGAGTGCCGCCCCGCTCTGTTCGGCGTTTGTCGTGGTGCTCCCTGCCAATGCCATGCACGACCAAACCGTGAGTCGGCTCCTACGAGTTCTAAGCGACCGGATGCCCAAGGTGAAGCAAATTTTGGCCGTCAATCGCGTGCCTCGTCGATACGAAACAACCGAAATCCATTCTGAACTTGAGACACTCTACGGTCTCCATTCCATCAGCCGGCAATACATGGCGTATGGTTTTGATGGCCCACAACAGCGAAACAGACTCCCAATACCGCCCGAGGGATTTATCGAAATAGACGATGTTGGACTGCCATTGTTTTTCCGCATTGATAAGCAACCGATCTCGCAGCCTCCCGCACCGATCCCGTCGGAGGAATGGCTACTAAATATCGGCGCCCAGCTCGATAAACGAAGCCTTTTTGAGGACGTATTGGCATCAACGACATTGAAACTGCGAATGCATATCAAAAATGCAATCGATCGATCGAGGGTCTTTGTTGATAATTCGTTGGCCATTACAGACTCGCTCCAACGCTCCATCGCGAACGCATGCCTGGACTTTTCAACGGATGGACCTGCGACTTACGCAAACAAGATTCGACTCCAAGTTTCCAGGCAGATTATCCAACAGGTTTCAAAGTCTTTAGAACGTACAGCCCCTTGGTGGGCCATGCCTGGGCGGTGGACCGCTCGAATTGCAGAGTCGAGCAAGGCAAGTATCGCGTCCGCAACGAACTGGATTCAAATTTCGAAATGGTTTACGGGAAAAACAGAGTCGATTGGTCGCTGGATACGGACGCGATGGACGTCGGGTCAGTCGGGTAAAATCGTGACGGCGAATGTCCTAATGAACCATCTTCAACAACATGATCGCAAAGGCATTTTACGTTTAGACGACGTAACGGAGGACAGCCAAAACCAACGGCAACGCGTTCGCGAAGCTTGTCAAAGGGCTATTGACCGATTCCAAAAAGAGAGCCTTACCCAACTCGACGACCAGCAACTGGATCAATTCACAACCAAAATGTGGGCCGAAATGCCCATTGCCAAGCGACTGCTAACCGGCTTTGCTCCGGCAGGAATATTGTTTGCGCCGCTTCTGGCAGTCATAATGCTTCCGCTCGACTTTGGCGGAGTTGGGGGGGTGCTCCTCTTCGCTTCCACGAAGGAATTGCTATTCGCTGGTGCGGCAGGAGTTGGACTGATGATGGCGAGTGCAGATTCCATGCCCCAAATTGCCGAATCGGAGGCTGCCTGGCAGCAACTGGGTGACCTATACGCGGTTCTGTGCGACGAGCTAGGACTCAAAAGACCCGAGGAATTTCAATTGCCAAAGTTAGGCATAGGTACTCATTCGCGACGCATGCCGCCAAGCCGTATTCCCGAAAAACAATGGATTGGTTGCGATGAAACGGCTACTTCATTCCGTGGATTCACGTGCGTTCCGATGACTTACGCCTTAAACTCCAAAGCGATTACCGACATCGAGCAACACTTGAACAAGATCCTCCTCAGAACGGATGAATAATCCGGGCGAACCGCATTGCTAGCCCTTTTTCGTAGCGACTAGCATGCACGTTTCGCTAGTCTTCACAAGCAAACTCCTTTGCAAATCATCAAAAAAACATTTTTGCCGTTGACGACTTCGGGTTGCATTCCTATCTTCTTGCGTCCCGCGTTCAACGCAGGGCTTACGAGATCGTTGGCGAACCAAAAATCGCTAACAAACTGACGTTTTTAGAGGTAGAAATCAGCTGTGTCCGGATCGCATGAAGTCATCAGAATTCGAATGGAAGCTTATGACCATGCCGTTTTGGACCAAAGCGCTTTGGAAATAGTGGAAACCGCCAAGCGGACCCACTCCGAGGTGCACGGCCCGATTCCGCTTCCTACACGCATCGAGCGATACACGGTCCTTTCCGGTCCGAATATCGACAAGAAGGCGCGTCAGCAATTCGAAATCAGAACGCACAAACGACTGATCGATATCAAACAGGCCACTGCAAGAACGATCGAAGCTCTAAACAAGTTGAGCTTGCCCGCTGGCGTTGACATCAAAATCAAAGCAACGACTCGGTAGGAAATTTACGCTTAAACGGCATCCA